>JANONH010000302.1:0-1877 GCA_031420735.1 Methylibium sp. | reverse complement strand
TTGGCCACCACTTCGCGGGCGGTCGGCGAGCCGGTGACGGCGCGCTTGATCGACTCCTTGACGGCTTGGTAGTTGTAGTCCTGGATCTTCTTGTCGTCTTCGGCCATCCAGTGGATGAACACGCCGACGCAAATGAAGAGGTTGTCGGCTTCGTCGGCGGGGATGGTGCCGTCTTCCACGCAGTCGGCGACGGCCATTGCCACGCCGCGCTGGGCCGGGCCGAACATCTGCACGGCTTGCTTGGCGCCCTTTATGGTGACTTTGTTGAACATCACGGTTGCAGGCTTGGTGAGCAGGTTGGGCGCAACCACCGCGAGCAGCGAGGTGAAGCCGTCTTTGTTGTTCACCAGGGCGTTTGCAAACGCGCTTTCGGCGGCGCTTCCGCGCGGCCCGATGAGAAGGTCGATGTGGGCGACTTCGTTGCCGTCGCCAACGAGCGATTCGCCGACCATCATTCGGTCAATTTTTGCCATTTTGAGTCTCCGTTACGTGCTGCGATGTGAATAAAAAATGCACTGGGCTTCACGCCAGCGCTGCCGACAACTTACACGTTCTGCGGCGCCGCCGCAATCACGGGGAAGCCGAAATTTGTGTACTCGCCGCGTCGGCGAGTGCGTCAGCAATGAACAGTGTAGCCACGGTGAGGTCGGCGCTGGTGCCGGGGTTGAGGCCGCGCGACTTGAGGCTTTCGTCCCAGGCCGCGAAAGTGGGGTCCTGCCCCAGGTCTTGGCCTTGCTCGGCGCGGGCCAGCCACGGGGCCGCCTCGAGGGCGACGGCCTCGGCGGTGGCCAGGCCGAACTTGCGCGCGATGTGCGAATCGGGGAAGCGGCCGAGATAGGCCATGTAGACGGCCTGCACGGCCCTGCGCTGGTGCGTCTGCATGAGCGCGCTTTCCAGGGTTGCGGCAGCGGGCAGGGCGTGGAGTGCCGCCAGCCCCACCTCCCACAGCTCGGCGAAACCGTTCGCGTATTGCCGTGCGATGCAGTCGCGCGGGGCGGCGAGTGTCATCGCCTGGAGCAAGCTGCCCGTCGGCGGCGCCGATACATCTTCGGTGGCGACGCGGCCCAGGCCGCCGGGGCGCGCCGCGGCGATGGCGCGAAACGCCGCAGCGGCGTCGCCCTGGTCGAGCCCGGCGAGCACGCCCTGGAGTGCAGCGCGCAGCGGCCGGCCCGACTCCATGGCCAAGGCCAGCGGGGCGCAAAGCAAGACGATGCCCAAGTTGGTGTTGCAGCCGGCCACCGCGAGCGAGGCAATCACCGCGGCTTCGATGCGCTCGCCCACCCGCGCGCCCGCAGCAAACAGCCCGGCGCAGGCCGCCTCGGCGCTGGCCAGGAACAGTGCCGCGTGCATGCCGTGGCCGGGCGAGGCGGCACTCACGTTGCCGGGCTTGCGCACGGCCACGTCGAGCGCACAGGCGCGCAAGAAAGCGGCTGCGCCAGGGCGCGCCAGCGGGCCCGTGGCGTCGTCGGTCGCCGGGCCGACAGCGGGCGTCGGCGTCATGTCATGCCCGCTTCACCACGCCGCCTTGCGACAGCCGGCGCCCGAGCAGGTCGGTGACGATCGCGTCGGCGATGTTCAAGCGCGTCACGCGCTGCAGGCCGTGCCAGGCGGCCACGCCGTTGACTTCAAGCACCTGCGGGCCTTCGAGAGTGGGGATGAGGTCGATGCCGGCGTAGTCGAGCTGCAGGGCGCTGGCGGCGCGTTCGGCAGGCTCTGCGATGTCGTCGCTGAGCACCGCCGGCTCGCAGGTGGCGCCTTGTGCGACGTTGTGAACCCAGTGCGTGCTGACGCGCCGCATGGCGGTGAGCGCGCGCCCGCCCACGACCAGCACGCGCCAGTCGAAACCGGGCTCTGCAAGGGGGGCGACGAAGCGCTGC
>JANONH010000301.1:0-2390 GCA_031420735.1 Methylibium sp. | reverse complement strand
GTGACGTTGAAATGCTGGCCGCGGGCGGCCGCGGTTTCGGTGGCCCACACAAACTCATTGGCGAGCAGGCGCGCATCGACCGCCTCCCACACATACGAAATGCCGCCGGGAAAGCCGAACGGCTCGCCGAGCTCGCGGCAGATGGCGGCGTAGGCGCCGATCACCGGCGCGAGGTTCATAGCCGCGCCGTAGGCCGAGCCGATGATGAGCTGCGGGCGCAGGATGGTGAAGTCGAAGCGCTCACTGGCCAATTGCTTGAGATAGTCTTCCTGCAGCCAGTAGAAGTTGGCATGCGCGTCGCGCGGCGCGCGCTCGCGCGCCGGTATGGGCATGGGGTGCAGGTGAATGCCATAGGCCTTGGTGCCTTGCAGCAGGCTCACATGGCGCAACGGCTTGCCCGCGCCGGCCAGTGGTGCCAGGCAGTTCTGCAGCATCGCCAGGTTGGTTTGCATCTGGTCGGGGTCGGTCCAGCCGGCAATCAGGCCCGGCTTCTCGAACAGTGCGGCGTAGACCACGTGCGTGACGCCGCTGAGCGCGCCCAGCGCGTCGCGGCTCGCAGCGGCGTCGCGCAGGTCGACCGCCAGGTGCGTAAACGTCTCGCTGCGTGCGATCTCGGGGCGCCGCCGCGACAGCGCAACCACCTCGCAGCCTTGCGCCAGAAACGCCTCGACCGCCGCCGTACCGACCACACCGCTCGCACCAGCAACCAGGACTTTCTTGGACATGTCGCGCTCCGACAGGGCAGGGGGAGGCGAGGATAACGCCTTGCGAAAGCGCGCAGCAGAAGGGCTGACCCTAGGGTGAGACGGGCCGCTCTTGCAGGCAGCGCGATGCGCTGGAAACCGCGCCGCTCGGGCGGAAGTTGGCGCACAAAAAAACGCACATGAAAAAAGGGGCCGCTCGCGCGGCCCCTTCGTCTTGGCAATCGAAGCGAATGCGGGCGGCGTCGCCGCCCGCACCGGACTTACATGTCCATACCGCCCATGCCGCCCATGCCACCCATGCCGCCGCCCATGCCACCGCCGGCACCGGCCTCGTCCTTGGGGGACTCGGCCACCATGGCTTCGGTGGTGAGCATCAGCGAGGCCACGGAGGCTGCGTTCTGCAGAGCCGTGCGCGTGACCTTGGTCGGGTCGAGGATGCCCATTTCGATCATGTCGCCATAAGTGCCGTTGGCGGCGTTGTAGCCGTAGTTGCCCTTACCGGCGAGCACGGCCGCGACGACCACGCTGGCTTCGTCGCCGGCGTTGGACACGATGATGCGCAGCGGCTCCTCGATGGCACGCATGATCAGCTTGATGCCGGCGTCCTGGTCGGGGTTGTCGCCCTTGATGGTGCCGCAGGCCTGCTTGGCGCGCAGGAACGCCACGCCGCCACCGGCCACGATGCCTTCTTCCACCGCCGCACGCGTGGCGTGCAGGGCGTCTTCGACGCGTGCCTTCTTCTCCTTCATTTCCACTTCGGTGGCGGCACCGACCTTGATCAGCGCCACGCCGCCGGCCAGCTTGGCCACGCGCTCCTGGAGCTTTTCCTTGTCGTAGTCGCTGGTGGCTTCCTCGATCTGCACGCGGATCTGCTTGACGCGCGCTTCGATGTCGCCGCTGGCGCCGTTGCCGTCGATGATGGTGGTGTTTTCCTTGCCCACTTCGACGCGCTTGGCCTGGCCGAGGTCGGCCAGGGTGACCTTCTCGAGCGTCAGGCCCACTTCCTCGGCGATCACCTTGCCGCCGGTGAGGATGGCGATGTCTTCGAGCATGGCCTTCCTGCGGTCACCGAAGCCCGGTGCCTTGACGGCCACGACCTTCAGGATGCCGCGGATGGTGTTGACCACCAGCGTGGCCAGGGCCTCGCCTTCGACTTCTTCGGCCACGATCAGGAGCGGCCGGCCGGCCTTGGCCACCGCTTCGAGCGTGGGCAGCAGGTCGCGGATGTTGCTGATTTTCTTGTCGAACAGCAGCACGAAGGGGTTGTCGAGCAGCGCGCTTTGCTTCTCGGGGTTGTTGATGAAGTAGGGCGAGAGGTAGCCGCGGTCGAACTGCATGCCCTCGACGACTTCGAGTTCGCTGTCGAGCGACTTGCCGTCTTCGACGGTGATGACGCCTTCTTTGCCCACTTTGTCCATTGCGTCGGCAATGATCTTGCCGATGGATTCGTCGCTGTTGGCCGAGATGGAGCCGACCTGGGCGATTTCCTTGCTGGTGGTGGTGGCCTTGGAGGCCTTCTTGAGCTGCTCGACCAGGGCGATGACCGCCTTGTCGATGCCGCGCTTCAAGTCCATCGGGTTCATGCCGGCGGCCACGTACTTCATGCCTTCGCGCACGATGGCTTGCGCCAGCACGGTGGCGGTGGTGGTGCCGTCACCGGCGTTGTCGCTGGTCTTGGAAGCGACT
>JANONH010000300.1:0-9934 GCA_031420735.1 Methylibium sp. | reverse complement strand
CAGCCGCGCGCCGGCGTGGCCTTTCACCACGAAGGCCAGCTTCCATGCCAGGTTGAAAGCGTCCTGCATAGAGGTGTTCGAGCCGAGGCCGCTCGACGGCGGATGGCGGTGCACGGCGTCGCCGCCGCAGAACACGCGCCCCTTCGAGTAAACCGGTGCGTGCGCCTGGTTGACGTGCCAGACGGAGGTGCTCTCGATCTCGATCTCGAGCTGCGGATCGCCGACCAGAAGGCGCACCCGGCGTTTGACTGCGTCGGCCGATAGATCGGGCTGGCCCTGGGCCATGTCGAAGCCCCAGCCGGCGATCCATTGCTTCCAGGGCTCCACCGCGCGCAGCAGCCCCATGCCGATCTCGCCGAACGCCGCGTTGGAGGTGACGATCCAGTACAAGATGCTCGGCCGGTGCGCCACATAGCGCGACAGGTCGCAGCGAAACTGCACGTAGGCGGTGGCGGCGCGGGCAAGCTGGCCCTCGACTTGCAAGCCCGCATCGTCCATCACCCTGGATTTGGCGCCGTCTGCACCGACCAAAAAGCGTGCCCGCAATGCGTACTCACGGCCGCTTGGCAGCTCACGCAGCGTCACCGTCACGCCGGTGGCGTCTTGCGTGTGCGCAAGGTATTCGGTGTTGAAGGAAAAGACCGCGCCGCGTGCGGCCGCATGTTGAACCAGCAGTGGCTCCAGCTTGTTCTGGGGCAGGTCGAGCAGGCCGCAGGGACTGCCCTGCAGGTAGTCGCCGAAGCGCTCGTCGCCGGTGCCCCAGGTGCGAAGGCGGGCGATCTCGGGCCCGGCCAGGCTGGTGGTGAAGAGCGTGTCGCCCATCCACTCCCAGGGGGTTGCATGGCGCCGCGCCTCCTGCTCCAGACCGAGGTCGCGAAGCACCTCGACGGCGCGCTGGTTGGTGATGTGCGCGCGCGGTGAGTTGGCCGTCGAGTTGTAGCGGTTGACCACATTCACGCGCACGCCGTGGGTGGCCAGGGCCAGGGCGGTGGTGGCGCCCATTGGGCCGCACCCCACCACCAGGACGTCGGTTTGAAAGGATTCAGGCTGCGCCATGATCGCTGCGGTTTTTGCGCTAATTGACCGTGGCCCGGATCACCGCGCCGTAGGCGTCGATGTCCCGAAGCAAGCGCGCTGCGAGCTCGCCGGGCTCGGCGGGGTAGGGGTCGCCGGTGAGCGAGAACTTGTCTTTCATCGCCGGCAAGTTGAGTGCCGCATTGAACTCTTTTGACAAGCGATCGACGATCGGCTTGGGCGTGCCGGCGGGCGCGACCAGCATGAGGTAGTTAATCGCTTCGAGGCCGGGGAAGCCGCTTTCGGCCAGGGTCGCAACCGTGGGCAGCAGCGGGTGGCGGCTCGCCCCCAGCGTGGCGAGTGCCACGAGCTTGCCGCTGCCGATGTATTGCCTGGCAAAGTGCACCGGCATCAGCATGGTTTCGATCTGCCCGCCCAGCAGGTCGCTGGCCGCGGGCGCCAGGCCCTTGTACGGTACGTCGACCAAATTGCCGCCGGTCAGCTTGCGCAACTGGTGCATGTGCACGAACCAGGGGCTGCCCGGGCCCAAGGAGCCGAAGTTGAGGCCCTGGCTGGCTGCGGCCCTGGACCACTGGACCAACTCTTTCACCGAGCGCGCCGGCACCTTGGGGTGCACGACCCAGACCAGCGGTATCAAGGCCACGCCGGAGATGGGAATGAAGTCACGCACCGCGTCGTAGGGCACCTTGGCGCCGAGCAGTTCGCTGGCGCGCGGCAGCTTTGCGATGGCTTGGTTGATGGCATGCGAATCGGACACCAGCCCGATCGTGTAACCGTCTGCGGGCGCGCGCGCGACCATCTCGGTGCCGATCACCGTGGAAGCACCGGGCCGGTTGTCGACGACCACTGCCTGCCCGAGCCGGGCCGAGACCACGACCGCCAAGGCGCGCGCAGCGGAGTCGGCATTTCCGCCCGCGGAGTAGGGCACCACGATGCGGATCGGTTGCCTGGCGGGCCACTCCTGGGCCCACGACGGGCCGGCGGCAAGAGCGCATGCCGCCACGGCACACAGGGCGCGTCGAGTGAGGATCATCTTGTCTTTCCGATTGGCGTGAACTGAAGCGGTGTGCGGTTTGCCGAGTGCCGAGTGCCGAGTGCCGAGTGCTGTTCGGCCAGTGTCCGGGCAGTGTCCGGGCACCGCGGCGCTGCGTATAGTCGGTGCACAGAGTGCACCACGCAGAGCCCGCTTCATGCCCCTGACCGCGAGCGAACCCGAGGCGGCCCTCTACCGCGAGGTGCGCGGCTTGAGCCGAGGGCTGGCGGTCCTGCGGGCCTTGAATGCGCTGCCTTGCGGCATCGGCGGCGTGGCCGAGCTGGCTCGAATCACCGGCTTGCACCGCACCACGGTCAAGCGGCTGCTCGAGACGCTGAGAGCCGAAGGCCTGGTGCACCACAAGGACGAAGGCACGTCCTACGCCTTGGGCTTCGAGGTCAGGCGTTTGTCCGAAGGCTATATGGGCGCCGACTGGATCGACCGCGTGGCCGCGCCGGCCATGCGAGCTCATTTGCGCGCGCTCTCCTGGCCCAGCGATCTGGCCACGCCCGACGCTGGCTTCATGATCGTGCGCGAATCGACGCACCGGGTCAGCATGTTGTCGCAGCACCGCGCCACGATCGGCATCCGCATCCCGATGCTGGTGTCGTCGCTCGGTCGCGCCTGGCTCGCATGGTGCGCCGACGAGGAGCGCGAAGCCACGCTCGCGCTGCTTCGCAGTCGCACCGATGCGATCGGTGAGATGGCACGCGAGAGTGCCTACGTGAAGCGGGTCCTGCGCGAAACGCTCAGGCGTGGGTATGCCGTCAACCGGGGCGAATGGGCGTCCGAGGCCAGCGTGACGGCCATCGGCTTTCCCGTGCGCATTGGCGAGCATGCGATCGGTGCCATCAATCTGGTTCTACAAAACAACGTCGTCTCCGATCGCCAGATCGCGACCCGCTACGTGCCCCTGTTGCGCCGCCTGGCTGTCGAGATCTCCGAGGGGGCCGCGAGCGCGCCGCGGGGTTGGGGGCCGATGGATCCGGGCGACGCTCGAGAGTAAGCGAAGCGATCTTGTCGCACTCTGCGGGCATCGGGGTCGTCTCCAACCTCTCCGGCGGCGACACGGCCTTGATCGGCATCGATTTTCGGCTGCAGAACGGGCTGCTCTACGGTGTGGGCAATGCCGGCGGCGTGTACGTGATCGACACCTCCAACGCGGTCGCCACGCTCGGCAACCGCCTGAGCGTCGCCCTCGACGGCAGTGCGTCCTACGGCGTGGACTTCAACCCGCCCGCGGATCGCCTGCGCATTACCAGCAGCCAAGGCCAGAACTTGCGGCACAACGTCAATGCGGGCGGCGTCACGATCGCCGACGGGACGCTGAATTACGCCCCCGGCACGGCGGCACTGGGCATCGCCGGTTCGGCCTACACGAACAACGACCAAGATGCGAACACGGCGACCACGCTCTACGCGTTCGATTCGATGCTCGATCAGATCGCGATTCAGTCGCCGCCAAACGCCGGCACGCTGGCAGCCACCGGGAAACTCACGCTCGACTCCGGCATCGTGGCGGGTTTCGACATTTACAGCACGGTGCGCGGTGGCGTGACTGTCGAGGTTCAGTCGCTGGCGTCGTTCACGGCCAGCGGCTCGGCGGGCCCGGCCCTCTACAGCGTGAAGCTGCCCACCGGCAAGGCAACGTCGCGCGGCGGCTTCAATGCCCAGAACGTGGTGACGGACATCGCCATACCGCTGAACCAGCTCTGATCCTGGCATCCCTGTGTGTGCCGCGGCTGCCGGGCAGCCGCGGCACACTCGGGGGAGTGCCCGTGCCGCATTGCCGACCGCAACGTTTCTTGGGCCGTAGCATTTCCTCGACAGCACGCCGACGGTATTCTTATGCCGCGCGGTCACTGGTGTTGAGCGGCCGGGCAAAGCGAGCTTTGCATCGACATCAAATAAAAAGGCGGGCCTGGCAATGAACTGGACCATCGTGATCGTCATCGTCATCGTCGCCGTGGCGGCGGTGGCCTACTATTTCCTTAAGTCGGGCAGCAAGTCGGCCAGCGGCGCGGCTTCAGCCGGCGCAGCGCCCGGCCCGTCAACGCCGGCTGCGGCGCCAGTGGCGGCCGCAGCCGGGCCGGCCGACTCGTACGACCACTACCGCCGGCTGCACCCTTCAAACATGCGCATCGGCAAATTGACCTGCAACGAATGCGGCTCCAACCTGCTGCGCACCGCGTTGGGCTTGGCGTCGTGTACCAATTGCGGGGTCTCGCTCTACCGCGCCTGAAATGCCCCGAGCAGACGCGCTGCTTCGAGTCGACGTCATTGCCGCACGGTGAGCCCATGAACAGATTGCCCTTTGCCCTTCGCGCGGTCGCGCTGTTGGTTCCGATGCTGACTGTTGGCGCCTGTGGCGAAGCGGTGCCGCCCGAGAAGCGAGCCGCGGGCGGGGCCGCTTCTGCCAGCGCCAGCCCCGCCACGCCGGCGCCCGGCGTGACGGCGGTGCAGGCTTCGCAGCCCGCAGCAGCACCGAGCGCCAGCCAGACCACCGCCGCCGCCGCCGCCAGCCCAAGCCCTGCGCCTGCGCCGGCTGCAGCAGCCAAGCCGTCCGGGGGTGCTGCGCTTTACAAGGTGAGCGAAGGCACCAAGGTCGACCCGGTCACGATGGAGGGCTTTCGCACCTGGCGCGCTGCCGCCTGCGACCGCTGCCACGGCCCCAACCAGGAAGGCATGGTCGGCCCTTCGCTCATCACCGGCCTCAAGACGTTGAGCCGTGAAGAGTTCGACAAGGTCTTGCTCGAAGGCCGGCTCGACAAGGGCATGCCCGCCTTCAAGACCCACGAGGGCGTGAGCAAGAATCTCGACGGCCTGTATGCCTACTTGAAGGGTCGCTCCGACGGCGCCATTACCGCAGCCAAGGTCCAGCCGATGTGAGTGGGCCAGGCCAGCACCTTGCGCGGCCGGACCCGACGGAACTTATAAACGCTGGCGCCCGAGTCAGAGCGCCGACTGGCTGACTACAGCGCCGGCCAAGAGTCGGTGCTCGGGCACCTAAGCGCGCTCCGTCAGTTCACCTCGAGCAGCGCACCGCCTTCGACCGCGGCTTTAACCTCGCCCACCACGGCGGCCTCGAAGAAGCCGTGCCGGCGAAACACTTCAATCACTTCGCCCACGCTGCCCGGGCTGCAGGAGACGAGCAGCCCGCCGCTGGTCTGGGGGTCGGTGAGCAGGGCGCGGTCGACCGCCGAGAAGCCGTCGGGCAGCATGATGTCGGCGCCATAGCCGTCCCAGTTGCGCGCCGAGGCGCCGGTCACGAAGCCAGCTTCGGCCAGCGCCCGCACATCGGCCAGCAGCGGCACCGAGCGCCAGTTCAGTTGCACCGCGCAGCGCGCGCCGCGCGCGAGCTCGTGCGTGTGGCCTGCCAAGCCGAAGCCGGTGACGTCGGTGAGCGCGTGCACACCGTCGAGCGCAGCCAACTCCGGCCCGGGCGTGTTGAGCTGGGTGGTCGTGGCGATCATCGAGGCGTAGCCGGCTTGGCTGAGTTGCTCTTTTTTCAGCGCGGCCGAGAGCACGCCCACGCCGATGGGCTTGCCCAGCACGAGTTGGTCGCCAACGCGCGCGTCGGCGTTGCGCTTGACGCGCTTGGGGTGCACCAGGCCGAGCGCCACCAGGCCGTAGATCGGCTCCACGCAGTCGATGGTGTGGCCACCGGCAATGGGGATGCCGGCCGCGCGGCACACCGCCTCGCCGCCTTCGAGGATCTTGGCGATGGTGGCGGTGGGCAGCACGCCGATGGGCATGCCCACCAGAGCCAGCGCCATGATCGGGCGCCCGCCCATGGCGTAGACGTCGCTGATGGCATTGGTGGCGGCGATGCGACCGAACTCATAGGGGTCGTCAACGATGGGCATGAAGAAATCGGTGGTCGCAATGAGCGCCTGTTCTTCGTTGAGCTTGTAGACGGCGGCGTCGTCCGCGGTCTCGATGCCCACCAGCAGCTCGGGCGGCATCGGCATGCGCGCCGTGCCTTTGAGGATTTCGCTCAAGACGCCGGGGGCGATCTTGCAGCCGCAACCGCCACCGTGGGAGAGCGAGGTGAGGCGCGGCACGGCGGCTGGGGCGAGGGGGGCATTCATGCGGAAATCTCCAAAAGGTCGGCCACCAGCGCCAGCAGTACGCGGCGCTCGCTGGCCGGCTCGAACAAGGGTGCGCGCCTGGCGCATTGCGCAGCCAGGGCCCCAAGGATAGACGGCTCGTCGCGGCAGCGCTCGAGCCAGCGCGAAAGCCCGGCCGCGTCGCCCAGCTCGAAGTAGCCGGCGTAGTCGGCGCCAAGCAGGCCGACGTTGCCGGCGATGCGCGAAGCGAGCACCGGGGTGCCGCTCGCAATGGCTTCGGCCAGCACGTGGGCGCCGCCTTCCATCTGGCTCGCATGCACCAGCAGGTCGGCCTCTTGGATGCGCCGTCGCGTCGCACCGTGCGGCAGCGCGCCGAGCCAGCGGTAGGGCGCGCCGCTGGCCTGCAAGGCCGCGGCTTCATCGCCTAGCGCCGGGTCGAGTGCGGCGCCGATGTGCTCGAGGCGAATGTCGCTGCGAGCGGCCAGTCGCCGGGCGGCCTCGAAGTAAGTGCGCGGCATTTTTTCTGCGCGCAGATGGCCCACCATCACGGCGAGCAGGCGCCGCGGGCTGCCCGCGCGGTGCTGGCGCGGCGTGGCGGACTGCAGGCAGATGCGGCACTTTTTGCGCAAGGCCGCGGGCACGTCGGCGCAGGCCGCCTGGTGCAGCACCACCAGCCGGTCGGCCAGTTGCAGCGAGCGCTGGGCCGAGGCGTCGGCATGGATGTCGCGGTAGAGGTCGGTGCCGGTGAGCACCACCGCGAGCGGCGCGCGCGGCCCGGGCTCGGCCCAGCCCGCAAAGGAGTCGGCCGAGCGCCGCGCATGCAGGGCCAGCATGGCGTTGGCCGGCTCGCCGCCCCAGCGCGCCATCACCTGCACTCGATAATTGCCCGAAAGCATGCGCGCCCAGCGGCTGGCGGTCTGCCAATTGCCGTTGTTGGCAGCCGCAAGTGCCGGTGTCACGATGCAGATCACTGAACGAAGCATGGCCGTGTTTATACCCAAGGCAGCCGCACCGACCGACGACGCCTTCGGCATGCGCCGAGCCGGCCCTGCCGTGCTGGCGCGCGCCCTGCTCGAAGGCCGCGAGCAATTGCTCGGCCTCTTTGCCGGATTTCAGGCGCATGGGCTCGTGCTGCCCTTGGAGCCGGTGCTCAACCCGCCGCTCTGGGAACTGGGCCATCTGGGCTGGTTCGAGGAGCACTGGATCCTGCGCAACCGCGAGCGCGCACGCGGCGCCGCCTGCAACCCCGACGCCCCGCGCACAGCGTCGCTGCTCGCGGATGCGGACTGTCTCTACGACTCCTCGCACGTCGAGCATGCGCTGCGCTGGTCCTTGGCCCTCCCCAGTGCCGACGCGACCCTGGCCTACGCGGCGGCGGTGCGCGAGCGCACGCTCGCCCTGCTGGCGGCCTGCCCAGACGACGACAACGCGCTCTACTTTTTTCGCTGGGTGCTGTTTCACGAAGACATGCACCGCGAGGCCTGGCTGGCCATGGCCCAGCACCTAAGCCTGCCCATCGCGGCGGCATCGCTCGTCCCCGCGCCGGCCCGGGCCAACGGCCAGTGGCGGCTGCCGGGCGGCCTGCACGAGAGCGGCCTCTCTGAGCCGGGCTTCGCCTTCGACAACGAGCTTTTGGCCCACACGGTGCGCCTTGGCGCCTTCGAGATCGACCGTGCGCCCCTCAGCTGGGGTCGCTTCCTGCCGTTTATTGAATCCGGCGGCTACGACGAGCGCCGACATTGGGACGACGAAGGCTGGGCCTGGCGGCGCGAGCACAGCCCAGGCTGGCCGCGGCACCTGGTGCCTGCCAGCCCCCGCACCCACACCCGTACCGGGCGTGCTTGGCAACAGCGCTTCTTTGGCCGGCTCACGCCGCTCGATGTCGATGGACCCGCCGTCCACCTGAGCGCCTATGAAGCGCGCGCCTGGTGCGCCTGGGCCGGCAGGCGCCTGCCCACCGAGGCCGAGTGGGAATACGCGGCCCTGCTCGCGCTGCAAACCGGCGAGCCCTTCGACTGGGGCCAGGTGTGGGAGTGGACCGCGAGCCCCTTTGCGCCCTACCCGGGCTTTGCCGCTCACCCCTACCGCGACTATTCGCTGCCCTGGTTCGACGGCCGCCCGGTGCTGCGCGGCGCCTCTTTTGCGACCGCGCCGCGCATGAAACATCCACGTTTTCGCAACTACTTTGGCGCCGGGCGATGCGACCTGTTCGCCGGATTGCGATCCGCTTCCAAGGTGTAATGCGCAACTTTCCAACGGAGTTCATGCAGCGATGAAAACCACCCACCGCCTGTGGCGTCCCTTGGCCACCTTCGGCTTGCTTTGCCTTGCCACGCTGGCACAGGCGCAGACCGTGTTTCGCGTCACCGCCATCCCCGACGAGGCGCCCACCGAACTCGCGCGCAAGGCCGAGCCGCTGATGAAGCATCTTGAAAGCGTGCTCGGCATGAAGGTCGAGTTCACGCCCGTGACCGACTACGCCGCGGCGGTGGAGGCGCTGGTCAACAAGAAGGTCGACCTCGCCTGGTTCGGCGGCTTCACTTTCGTGCAGGCCAGCGTGCGCTCGGGCGGCAAGGTGCTGCCCATCGTGCAGCGCGAAGAAGACGAGAAATTCAAGTCGGTCTTCATCACCGGCGACCCGGCGATCCAGAGCCTGGCCGACCTCAAGGGCAAGGACGTGAGCTTCGGCTCACAAAGCTCCACCAGCGGCCACCTCATGCCGCGCAGCGCCCTGCGCGAAGCGGGCCTCGACCCCGACCGCGACTTCAAGCGCGTGGCCTACAGCGGCGCGCATGACGCCACCATCGCCGCGGTGGCTTCGGGCAAGGTGCAGGCCGGTGCGCTCAACGCTTCGGTGTGGGAGAAGTTCGTGGCCGAGAAAAAGGTCGACCCGGGCAAGGTGCGCGTGTTCTTCACCACGGCGCCGTACCACGACTACAACTGGAGTGTGCACGCCGACCTGCCCGCCGCCACGCGCGAGAAGCTCACGCGCGCCTTCCTGGGCCTGGACCGCGCCACGCCCGAAGGCAAGCAGATCCTCGACTTGCAGCGCGCCACCCGCTTCGTGCCGAGCAAGGCCGAGAACTACCGCGGCATCGAGTCGGCGGCACGCAGCGCCGGGTTGTTATGACACCCCCCCCGTTTCGGCTTCGCCGCTCCCCCCAGGGGGCGCCGCTGGCGGCCCGGCGGAGCCGATCCGCGGCGGCTGCTGGGTGATGACGACCCCCCCGTTGCGGCTTCGCCGCTCCCCCCACGGGGGCGCCGCTGGCGGCTCGGCGGAGCCGGTCCGCGGCGGCTGCTGGTCGGCCGGTTGGTGCGTCGCGGGTTGCGCGAAACGCGGCCGAACAAGCGCGGCTGGGATGACGCCCCCGTTGCGGCTTCGCTGCTCGGCCAAGGGGCGCCGTTGGCGGCTCGGCGGAGCCGGTCCGCGGCGGCTGCTTGTTGTTGGCCGGGTTGCGCGAAGCGGGGTGACAGCCCGCTCGGGCGCGTGCGAATGCTGGGTCTGAAATGAAGCTCGCGCTGCACGCCGTGCACGCCTGTCATCCGGCGGCCACGCGCGGTGCGCAGGCGGCCTTGCGTGGCGTGAGCCTGGCGCTCGCCGCGGGCGAGCAAGTGGCGGTGATCGGCCCTTCGGGTGCCGGCAAGACCAGCTTGCTGCAGCTTGCGGCGGCGGCCTTGAAGCCAGCTCAGGGGGAAGTGGTCCTCGATGACTTCGAGCCGTGGCGCCTGCCGGGGCGTGCGCTGCAGCGCCTGCGCGGCCGGCTGTTCCTCGCACCCCAGGTGCCGCCGCTGCCAC
>JANONH010000299.1:0-3248 GCA_031420735.1 Methylibium sp. | reverse complement strand
TTTTGTTCGGCAAAGTAGCCGGCGATCAACGCGACCTGTTCATCGGTGTAGCCCTTGGCGATCTGGTGCATGATCGTTGCGGGGCGGCTGCCGTCTTTAAAGGCCTTCATCTGGGCCACGATCTGCTCCTTGCTCATGCCGGCGAGCGACACCATCGGCGCCTTGGCCACGCCCCCGGTGCCGTGGCAGCTGGCGCAGGTGGCGGCATACGAGCGGGCCAGGGCCGGGTCGGCGAGGCTCGCTCCCGACGCAGCCGCGCAGAGGGCTGCGAGGGCGACGCGCAAAAGAATTTTCATGTCGGTGCTCCGTGTTTCGTGGTCTTGGTGTGCATGGGCATGCGCATCCGCATGGGTCGCGCAGCTTGCGCCAGACGGGCAGGGCGCGATATCGGTATTCTCCCGTCGCAGAGGCCGGCTGCTGCCGCTGAAGGCATGCGGTATGGTCTGCTTTGCAAGAGCGAGCCGGGCCGGTGCCGGAGCGCGCTCGAGCGTTTTCGCCATGCCGAGAAATTTTGAACGCGCCATGAACGATCCGTTGCTCGAGCGCGACGAAGCGAAGCCCGATCGCTTGCGCGCAGTGGCCGGCAGCGGCCTGCTTCACCGCCGAGCGCTGCTGCAGCGCGGGCTGGTCTTTGCAAGCGCTGTTCCGGCCGCTGCAATGGCGGCCGAGCCGACGCCAAGCGGACCCGCAACGCCAGCGCCTGCAAGCTCTGCCGCCGCGGGCGACGAACGCCCCGCCTGGATGCGCACACCTGGCGCGCCGTTCACGCCCTATGGCCAGCCCGCCAGGCACGAGCGGGCGGTGGCGCGGCGCATCAGCGGCAATCGTCTGCTGCCGGGCAATGGTGTCGCGCTCACGCCGCTCGACGAACTCGAAGGCATCCTCACGCCGAGCGGCCTGCACTTCGAGCGCCACCACAACGGCACCCCCGACATCGAGCCCGCACGCCACGAGCTGTTGATCGCCGGCTTGGTGAAGCAGCCGCTCGCCTTCAGGGTGGACGAACTGCTGCGCTACCCCATGCGCTCGCACCTGGGCTTCATCGAATGCGGCGGCAACAGCAACGCCGGCTGGCACCCCGAGCCCATCCAGCGCCCGGCGGGCAGCTTCCACGGCCTGGTCTCGTGCAGCGAGTGGACCGGCGTGCCGCTGTCGGTGCTGCTGGCCGAAGCGGGGCTGGAGAAAAAAGCCGCCTGGGGCGTGGCAGAAGGGGCCGACGCCTTCGCCATGAACGTGAGCCTGCCGCTGGCCAAGCTCATGGACGACTGCCTGGTGGCACTGTTCCAGAACGGCGAGCGCATCCGGCCCGAGAACGGCTATCCGCTGCGCCTCGTGGTGCCGGGTTGGGAGGGCGTGCTCAACGTCAAGTGGCTGCGGCGCATCGAGCTCTCGGAGCAGCCGGCCATGGCGCGCAACGAGACCGCCAAATACACCGAGCTGCTGCCCAGCGGCAAGGCGCGCCAGTTCAGCTTCGTCATGGATGCCAAGTCGCTGCTCACCTCGCCTTCGCATGGCTACAAGATGAAGGGCCCGGGCCTCTACCAACTGAGCGGCCTCGCCTGGAGCGGGCGCGGCCGCATCAAGCGCGTGGACGTGTCGGCCGACGGCGGGCGCACCTGGGCCCGGGCCGCGCTCGACGAGCCGGTACTGCCGCGCTGCTTTACGCGCTTTCGCGCACCCTGGCGCTGGGACGGCAAGCCTGCCGTGCTCAAGAGCCGTGCGACCGACGAGACCGGCTATGTGCAACCCGAGCGCACCGCCTTGCTCGCCGAGCGCGGCGCCAACGGCTACTTCCACTACAACGCCATCGTCGCCTGGGCGGTGGAAGACGACGGGCAGGTGCGGCATGTCTATGCCTGAGCACCGCCGGCGCCGGGCGTGCGCATGGGCATTGCATGCTGCGTTCGCATGCGCGGCGCTTCACGGGGCGCCGCTGTGGGCAGCGCCCGCCTCTGAGCCGGGCGGTCCGCGCCTGGGCCGGCCGGTGAGCGCGGAGCAGGCGGCCCGCTCGTCGCTCAACGTCTTTCCCGATGGCCGGGGCTTGCCGCCCGGGCGCGGCACGGGCGTCGAGGGCGCGGCGCTGTTCAAGCAGCACTGCGCGCTCTGCCACGGCGAAGCGGGCCGCGGCGCTTCGGCCGAAGAACTGGCCGGCGGCTCCGAGCCGCTCACGAGCGCCTACCCCGACAAGACCATCGGCCTCTACTGGCCCTATGCGACCACCTTGTTCGACCTCACGCGGCGCTCCATGCCGATGTTCGCGCCGGGCTCCTTGAGCGCGAGCGAGGTCTACGCCATCACCGCTTATCTGCTGTCGGCCAACGGCGTGATCGGCGAGCGCGACGAGATGAACTCGAGCAGCTTGCCGCGCGTGCGCATGCCCAACCGTGACGGCTTCGTCGGCGTCGACGCAGCGGCACAGCGCGCGCCGTAACGGGCGTTCTCGAGCGCCGCGCTTGCGGTGCGGGGCGTGCCCGACCCGGCTCGCAGCCTGCCGTTCCGGCACCGCCTCGGCGGCAAGCGACCGTGCGGCCGAGCACCGAGCGCGCCGCGGTGGCCCCGAGCGCGAGGCTTGCTGAGCCGGGCTTATTAACAGACGCCGCTGCGAGGCCAACCTGCGACCTTGCGCGCCTCAGGCGGCGGGCAGTTCGCCGATGGCGATGCGGGCGCGGCCCCCTGCCTTGGCTTCGTAGAGCTTGGTGTCGGCCAGCGCGAGCAGGTGCTCGGCCTTGCCCGCCGCCTCTGGGCCTTTGACTGCCACGCCGACGCTCACCGTCACCACGCCGGTGGCGCCCGAGCCGGGGTGCGGCAAAGCCAGGCCGCGCACCGCCGCCTCGAGCGCCTGAGCCAGCATGCCGGCGCCCGCGGTGCCGGTTTCGGGCAGCAGGCAGGCGAATTCTTCGCCGCCGTAGCGTGCCAGCAAGTCGCCGGGGCGGCGCAGGCTCGCAGCAATGCAGCCGGCCACAATGCGCAGGCAGTCGTCGCCGGCTTGATGGCCGTAAACGTCGTTGTAGCGTTTGAAGAAGTCGACATCGACCAGCATCAGCGTCAGAGGCGTGCGGCTGCGCAGGGAGCGGCGCCATTCGCTCGCGAAGCGCGTGTCGAAGTGGCGGCGGTTGGCCACGCCGGTCAGGCCGTCGCTGAAGGCCAGCTCGCGCAGCAGGTCGGACTGCGCCTTGAGCGTGAGGTGTGTCTTCACGCGCGCGCGCACCACGGCCGGGTTGATGGGCTTGGCAATGAAGTCGACCGCG
>JANONH010000298.1:0-2338 GCA_031420735.1 Methylibium sp. | reverse complement strand
TGGTGGTAGGGCAGCGCGCCCTTGTCGCTGAGCAGTTCGGCCGCCGGCGCAGCGCTGTCGTAGAAGGCCTCGAACATCTCGTACTGCCAGTCGGTGAGGCCGAGCTTGGGCAGGCCGGGGCTGTAGGTGAGAGGCGCCGAGAGCCGTGCCACGAGCTTCATGAAGTCGGGTTTCGGGTCGGCCATGCCGGCCCGCTGCATGGCCGCGTTGTTGGGCATCCAGTACCAGCCGCCCGACTTGGCCGTGGTGCCGCCGAGGCTGCCGGATTTTTCAAGCACGAGCACGCTATTGCCCTGCCAGCGCAAGAACAGCGCCGAGCTCATGCCGGCCATGCCACTGCCGCAGACGACGACGTCGAACTCGCCATCCCAGCGCGGCACGGCCGGGGCTGCCGCCGAGGCTGGCGCGCTCGCGGCGGCAAGAGCGCCGGCCGCCGCCGCACCGGCTGCGCCGATGAAGCGGCGCCGGCCCACCGCGCCCGCTTCGAGTGCAACCCCGCGGGAGCTGAATTTTTCCTTCGGGTGATCGCTCATGAATTGTTTCCAGTGAAGCCAAGTCGTGGCAGAACCCGAACGCGCTTGCAGACGCGGGTGCACACGCGCCGTAGCCGTGGGGTCGGGCCCGGTGCGGCGTGGCAGGCCTCGGGTGTGCGCGCGCCGAAGCGGGCTCTCACGCGCTCATGCTTGTGAGAGACGAAACGCTTCGACGGCTGGGGGTTTCCGCAAACTTCGTTGGCGAACGCCCGGCGCCAGCAGAGCCTGCAAAGCGCTCAGGTGAGCACGGTGAAGAAACTCTCGCGCGGCGTGTTGTCCTGCGAGAACGCCGCCGCGCCGAGCGCGCTGGTGTCCCAGGTGAGCGTGGGCGTGTCGGGGTAGTGGACGTAGCCGCCGGTAAAGACCTCGTTGCGGTTGCCCGAAGGGTCGAAGAAGTAGATGGTGGCGCCGCGCGTGATGCCGTGGCGGTTGGTGTTCACCTCCACCGGGATGCGGTGCTTGCCGATCATGTCGGCCGCATGCACGAGGTCGGACACCGACTCGAGAAGGAAAGAGACGTGGTGAAAGCGGTTGGGCTGCGGCTGCAACACGAAGGCGACATCGTGCGGCTTGGTCGAGCAACTCACGAACAGCGCGAGCGAGGCCTTGGACTCGGCGTCGATCAGGCGCTCGGTGAGGTCGAAGTCGAACACCTCGCGGAACAGGCGCACGTTTTGGTCGATGTCGACGCCGCCGATCAGCAGGTGGTCGATGCGGTTGATGCGAAAGCCGCGCACCACGCCTTCGTCGGGCATGACGCCGGGGTTGATGGTGCCCAGGGTGTTGCCGCTCTGCTCTTTCTCGGCGTAGAGCTGCATGGTGTGGCCGCTGGGCAGCACGAATTCCAGGCGCCGGCCGCTCTTGGGGTGGACGCCGGCTTCGATTTGCCGCACCGGCAGACCGAAGGCTTCGATGCGCGGCGCGAGGTCGGTGAGGGTCTGGTCGTCGTAAACCTTGAAGGCGAAGTAGTCCATGCCCGCGGAGTCGGCTTCGCGCAGCACCAGGCAATGGTGGTCGTGCTCGTCCCAGGCCTTGAAGTAGACCTGGCCCTTGGCGTCGGTCATGACTTCGTGCAGGCCCATGTGGTCGCCGTAGTGGCGGCGCGCGGCCTTCATGTCCATGACGCGGATGCGTACCTCGCCGAGCCTCAAAACGCCGCGCAGTGCCATGCCTGTCTCCTTGATTGATTGAGTCGTTGTACGGGCCCGCGCACGGCGCTTGTGCGGTGCTTGTGCGGTGCTTGTGCGGGCCGCTGTGATTAAGCCTGCCGGGCAGCCACGGCCGACCCGGCAGCAGCGCGTTCGCGGGCCATCGTCATGGCAGTGTCTTCGATCATGTCTTCTTGGCCGCCGATGACCTTCATGCGGCCGAGCTCGACGAGGATGTCGCGCGTGGGCACGCCAAAGCGCAAGGCCGCCCGCTTGGCGTGCAGCAAGAAGGTCGAGTAGACGCCGGCAAAACCGATGGTGAGCGAGTCGCGGTCGATGCGCACCAGCTGGTCCATCATGGGGATGACGATGTCTTCGGCCACGTCCATCAGCTTGAACAGGTCGACGCCGGTGTCGATGCCCATGCGCTCGCACACCGCGAGAAACACCTCGAGCGGCGTGTTGCCCGCGCCAGCACCGAGCCCGGCCACCGAGCCGTCGATGCGGCTGGCCCCGGCCTCGATGGCGGCGATGGAATTGGCGATGCCCATGCCCAGGTTGTGGTGGCCGTGAAAGCCGATCTCGGTGGCGGGCTCGAGCACCGCGCGCAGGGCGAGCACGCGCTCGGTCACCTCGGCGGGCAGCATGTAGCCGGCG
>JANONH010000297.1:0-9837 GCA_031420735.1 Methylibium sp. | reverse complement strand
TGCGCCTCAGGTTCGCACTGGGGTCGCCTCGGACCTCGACGGTGCCGCTTTGAGCCGCGCAGTCGCGCAAATCGACGCCACTCGGCTCAACTCAAGCAAGTCCGTGCGCTCGGCAGATTTCTGCCGCCCAGGCTCCTAGCGCAGCGCGGCGCTACGTCAGCGCTTGCATGCGCAGGCGGCGCGCGCTCTCTTGCAGGCGCGCATCGTCGATTTCGCGCATCACGCCGCCGACGTCGACCGGCACGGCGCTGTGCGCGAAACGGCCGGTCAAGGCGCCCCCGACCTGGAGCGCGCCACGCTCGTAGAGAGCCCAGATTTCGGCGCCGAATTCGCTCGTGAGGAGCGGCGGCGCAAAGCGCCCGAAGAAATCGCGCAGGTTGTCGACATCGCGCAGCAGCATGCGCTTGGCGTGGTTGTTGCCGGCGGCATCGACCGCCTGCGGCAAGTCGATGATGACCGGGCCGTCGAAGGACAACAGAATGTTGAACTCCGAGAGGTCGCCGTGCACCACGCCCGCAACCAGCATGCGCACCACCTCACCGAGCAGGCTCGTGTGGTGGCGCACCGCCTCTTCGTGGGTGAACGCCACGTCGTTCAGGCGCGGTGCGGCGGCGCCTTCAGCGTCGACCACCAGTTCCATCAGCAAGACACCCTCATGGAAGTTGTGCGGTCGAGGCACGCGCACCCCCGCAGCGGCAAGCCGATAAAGAGCGTCGACCTCGGCGTTCTGCCATGCCGCTTCGCGCGCTTCGCGTCCGAACTTGGTGCCTTTGCTCATGGCGCGGGCCTGGCGGCTGTTCTTGACCTTGCGGTTTTCGGTGTAGTCGACCGCTTGGCGGAAACTGCGGGCGATGGCTTCCTTGTAGACCTTGGCACAGCGGGTTTCCTCACCGCAACGCACCACGTAGACCTCGGCTTCCTTGCCGCTCATCAGTTGGCGCACCACACTGTCGATCAGGCCTTCATCGATGAGCGCTTGCAATCTCTTGGGTGATTTCATCGGCAGCATTGTCCGCCGATGGCACGGCCGGCCGCTCAGCGACGCTTTTTGCTGCGTGCTCCATTCGTGAAGGCCTTGCCACTCCACAGGTCGATCATCTGCCGTGTTGCCTCGGTCTGCGCCGCGGTCACCTGGCGCCGAGCCTCGGCCGTGGCCACGCCACGGGCCGAGCCAACGGCCTTGTTGGCAGAACTGAGCCACAGGCTCATGAAGGGGCTCTTGCTTGTCCAAGGATTGCGCATGAGTTCTCGCTGCGGCCATAAGGGCCTTGCAACCGGATTCTGGCAAGCGTGCAGTGCTGCGTCCGTCGCCCGGCGCCGCGAAGCGAGGTCGGCGCCGTCCTACGCGGTGCTGGCTTCGCCGTCTGCCGCTGCCTGGTTGGGGCCCGGCGCCTTGGCGCGCGCGAACAGCGTGTAGACGGTGGGCACGACCAACAAAGTGAGCAAGGTGCCCAGGCTCATGCCGCCGACAATCACCCAGCCGATCTGGCGACGGCTTTCGGCACCAGCACCGCTGGCCAAGGCGAGCGGCAGCGCGCCGAGCACCATGGCACCGGTGGTCATGAGGATGGGGCGCAGGCGCCGGCTCGCCGCCTCGACCACCGCTTCAACCGTCGGGCGGCCGAGCTGGCGCAGTTGGTTGGCGAACTCCACGATCAGGATGCCGTGCTTGGTGATGAGCCCCACCAGCGTGATCAGGCCGATCTGCGAATACACATTGAGCGTGCCGCCGCTCAGCCTGAGCGCGAGCAAGGCACCCACCATCGACAAGGGCACCGCCAGCAAAATAACCAGCGGGTCGACGAAGCTTTCGAATTGCGCCGCGAGCACCAGGAAGATGAACAGCAGCGCCAGCACGAACACCAGGCCGAGCGCACCGCTGGCCGCGCGGAACTCGCGCGAAATGCCATTGAGCGCGGTCGAATAGTTGGGCTTCAACACCTCGGCGGCGGTGGCCTCCATGAACTGCAGCGCCTCGCCAAGCGAGTAGCCCGCAGCCAAGTTGGCCGTGATGCTCACCGAGCGGCGCTGGTTGAAGTGGTTGAGCTCGCGCGGCGCCACGCTGGTTTCGACCTTCACCAGCGCGGCCAGCGGGATCATGGCCGCATTGCCCTCGGCGTCGGTGCGGCCGCGCACGAACAGCTTGTCGATGTCCTCGGGGCTGCTGCGCGCGCCCGGGCGGGTCTGCACGATGACGTCGTACTGTTCGGCGTCGCGCTTGTACCGGGTGACGTTGCGCCCGCCGAGCATGGTCTCAATGGTGCGCGCCACCGCATCCACCGACACACCGGCGTCGGCCGCGCGCTCGCGGTCCACCGAAATGTAGAGCTCGGGCTTGTTGAGGCGCAGGTCGATGTCGGGCTGCACGATGCCCGGGTTTTCGGCCATGGCGGCAAGCATCTGCTGCGCCACGACGGCGAGATTGGCGTAGCTGTCGGAGCTGAGGATGATGAAGGTGACCGGGCGTTCGCGAAAACCGCCGCCGAGCGAGGGCGGCGCTAAAGCGAAGGCGTTCACGCCGGGCAGCGCCGCCAGCTCGGGCGCCAGGCGCGCGAGCATGTCGGCGATGCTGCGCTTGCGCTCGGCCCAGTCGGTGGTGCGCAGGATGGCGATGCCCTGCGCGACCGTGGGATTGCCGGCGATGACGAAGGCGCGGTCGACGTCGGGGTCGCCCAGGCCGATGCGCTCGATCTCCTGCAGGTAGCGTGCGGTGTAGGCGAGCGTGGCGCCGTCGGGGGCGCTCACGTTGGTGAAGATGGTGCCGCGGTCTTCGAGCGGCGCAAGCTCGCTCTTCATGCCCGAGAACAGCCAGAACGCCGCGCCCGCCGAAGCGGCCATGAGCAGCAGCACCACAGAGCGGTGGCGCAAGCTGGCGCCAAGCAAGCGGGCGTAGCCGCGCGTGGCGCCGCTCAGCCTGCGCTCCATGAAACGGTCGAAGCGACCCGGCGCCGGGTTGTGGCGCAGCAGCTTGCTGCACATCATGGGCGTGAGCGTGAGGGCCACGAAGCCGGAGACGACCACGGCGCCGGCCAGGGTGAGCGCGAACTCGGCAAACAGGCGCCCGGTGCGCCCCGGCGTGAAGGCCAGCGGCGCGAACACCGCCGCCAGCGTGAGCGTCATGGCGACCACCGCGAATGCGATCTCACGCACGCCCTTGAGCGCCGCCTGGAACGGCTCCATGCCGTCCTCGATGTGGCGGTAGATGTTCTCGAGCACGACGATGGCGTCGTCCACCACCAAGCCGATGGCCAGCACCAGCGCCAGCAGCGTCAGCGTGTTGACGCTGAAGCCGGCCAGCGCCATGAGGGTGAAGGTGCCGATGAGGCTCACCGGGATGGTGACCAGCGGAATGATCGAAGCGCGCAGGGTGCGCAGAAACACGAACACCACCAGCGCCACCAGCAGCACCGCCTCGCCGATGGTGGTGTAGACCGACGCGACCGAGCGTTCGATGAAGACCGAGTTGTCGTTGGCGACCTGCACCGTCAGGCCCTCGGGCAGCTCCTGCTGGATCTGCGGCACGATCGCGCGCACGGCGGCGGCCAGCTCCAGCGGGTTGGCCGTGGCGTTGCGGACCACACCGAGGGCCACCGCCGGCTGGCCGTTGAAGCGCACGCTGCTCCGCTCCTGCGCGGCCGCTTCCTCCAGACGCGCCACGTCGCGCAGGTGCACGCTGTGGCCGCCTTGCGCCTGCTTGACGGCGATGGCGCCGAACTGCGCGGGCGTGTTGAGGTCGGTGCGCGCGGTGACCGTGAATTCGCGCTGCTGGCTCTCGATGCGCCCGGCCGGCACCTCGAGGTTCTGGCGCCGGATGGCGTCTTCGACGTCCTGCACGGTGAGGCGGTAGGCGGCCAGCCGGTCGGGGTCGAGCCACACGCGCATGGAATAGGTGCGGTCGCCGTGGATGCGCACGTCGGCCACGCCCGGCACGGTTTGCAGGCGCGGGCGCACCAGGCGCGTGAGCACGTCCGTCACTTGCAAGGGCGAGAGCTTTTGGCCGCTGAAGGCGAGCCAGATGGTGGGCGATGCGTCGGCCTCCACCTTGGTGATGACGGGCTCCTTCGCTTCTTCGGGCAGCCGTGCGCGCACGCGCGAGACGCGGTCGCGCACGTCGGCCGCGGCGTTGTCGGGGTCTTTCTCGAGCTTGAAACGCACCGTGATCTGGCTCTGCTCGGAGCGCGAGATCGAGGTGAGGATGTCCACGCCGTCGATGCCGGCGATGGAGTCCTCGAGCGGCTTGGTCACCTGCGACTCGATCACTTCGGAAGACGCACCCACCAGCGTGGTCGCGACCGTGACCACCGGCTCGTCGATGTTGGGGTACTCGCGCACCTGCAGGCGCTGAAACGAGACCAGGCCCACGAGCACCAGCAGCAGCGACAGCACGGTCGCAAAGACCGGGCGGCGCAGCGAGATTTCAGCGAGTCGCATGGCGTGTCCCGGGTGCGGGTCGGTGGGCGCTCAAACCTTGCCGCCGCTCTGAGCCGGGGCCTTTCGGCCCGACCCGTCGAGCGCGGCCCCGCCCGATGCTGGCGCAGCGGGCGGGGCGCTCGACTCGGCATCGGGGCCGCCGGCACCGCCCAGCTCGACCACCCGCAGCGCCTGCCCCTGGCCGCTGAGCAGCCGCGACTGCCCCGCCGTCACCACGCGTTCGCCGGCGCTGAGGCCGCCCAAAATCTCGACCTCGCCGTCGCGGCGTATTCCCGTGCGCACCTCGATGCGCTCGGCACGCGGCCCGCCTGGGGCGTCGAGCACCTTGACGAGCCACTGCCGCCCGCCCAAGGGCACGATCGCCTGCTCCGGCACCAGCACCGCGGCGGCCCGCTCGGCCAGCCGCACGGTGACGCGCGCGAACATGCCGGCGCGCAAGGCGGCGTCGGGGTTCGCGATCAGGCCGCGCGCGCGCACGGCGCGGCCGTCGACGCTGATCTGTGGCTCGAGCGCCTGCACCACGGCGTCGAAGCGCTCGTCGGGCAAGGCGTCGATCCGCACCACCACTTTCTGCCGCACTTCGAGGCGCGAAGCAAAGCGCTCTGGCAGGCTGAAGTCGACGTAGACGCTCGAGGCGTCTTCAAGGGCCACGATGTCGGCGCCGTCCTGCACGTAGTCGCCGACATCGACCCGGCGGATGCCGGCCCGCCCGTCGAAGGGCGCGAGGATGCGCATGCGCGCCTGCTGCGCCTGGTCAAGCTGCACCTGGGCCTCGGCCACGCTCACTGTGGACTGCGCCTGGTCGACCACGCTTTGCGTGACGAAGTTCTGCGACACCAGTTCCTGGTTGCGCCGCAGGGTGGTGCGGGCGATGCCGAGTTGGGCTTGTGCCTGGCGCAGTTGCGCGGCCTGCAGCGCGTCGTCGAGTTGCACCAGCAACTGGCCGCGCTTGACCGCCTGCCCGTCGACGAAGCCGAGCTTGACGATGCGCCCGCTCACCTCGGGGCGCACCATCACGCTTTGGCGCGAGTGCAGGCTGCCCACGGCGGTGGTGTCGTCGACCAGATCGCGCGAGACCGAGCGCGCCACTTCAACTGGCACGGGACCGCGCGCATTGCCAGGCCCGGCCGCAGCGCCTTGCGGCGGCTGGGCCTGGCCGGCGCGCCGCTCGCCCGGCGCCGCGCCGCCGCGCTGCTGCCACCACCAGGCAAACGCCGACAAGACGGCCAGGCCAAGAATCGCAAACACGACATAGGGCTTGATCTTCATGCGCAATCTCCGCGTCGCTGGCGGCAAACAGCGGCGGCGCACCGAGCGCGCGCCACGCCGCGGCAAGCCCGGTGCGGCCGGGTCGCGACCACCCCGACGTTCCTTCTGCCGCCCACGCTCCCGGCGCTAAATGCGCATGAATTCATCGCAGCCGCGGTTGGCCAAGGCGTCGGCGCGCTCGTTGCCCGGGTCGCCGGCGTGGCCCTTGACCCAGCGCCAGGTCATGTCGTGCAGTGCGCAGAGCGCGTCGAGCCGCTGCCAGAGGTCGACGTTCTTGACCGGTTTGCGATCGGCCGTCTGCCAGCCGCGCTTCTTCCAGTTGTGGATCCATTCGGTGATGCCCTGGCGCACGTATTGGCTGTCGGTGTAGACCGTCACTGCGCAACTGCGCTTGAGCGAGGCCAGCGCCTCGATCACTGCCGTGAGTTCCATGCGGTTGTTGGTGGTCGCGGCCTCGCCGCCGCACAATTCTTTTTCGTGACCGTCGGCCTGGAGCCACGCACCCCAGCCCCCCGGGCCCGGGTTGCCGCGGCAGGCACCGTCGGTGTAGATGGTGACGCCCGGACGGGCGACCGGCAGGGCTTGGGGCACACGGGCGCCTTGGTTCACGACATCTCCTGCGGCTCGCGCCGCTGGCTCACCACCGCCGGGGCCGCGCGCGCCTTGACGGCTTTGCTGCGGGCCAGGCCGATCAGGCGCATGCCGCGCACGCGCTTGACCGCGCTCATGATGTAGATGGCGCCGAACACCGGCCACCAGCGGTCTCCGGCCGGCTCCATCCAGGCGGTGCGCGCCAGCCAGGCGTCCGACTTCAAGGGCGGCCGGTAGCATCCGAAGCCGCCGCTCTGAACCTCGAAGCTCAGCAAGCGCAACCAGTCGCCCAGCCGCGGCTGGGCGATCAGGCCGCCGGCACGCGGCAGGAACAACTGGCCCGCATCGCCCGCCGCGCCCAGGCGCTGCGCCGTGCGCCCGCCCCACTGGCGCAGACCCCAGAGGCTGCGCGGGTTGAAGCCGGCAATCACCACCCGCCCCTCGGGCACGAGCACACGCTCCACCTCGGCCAGGGTGCGGTGCGGGTCGCGCGCGAACTCGAGGGTGTGCGGCAGGACCACCAGGTCGAGGCTTTGCGAGGCGAAGGGCAAAGCGTCGAAGTCGCACGCCAGCGCCATGGCGCGCGCGCCGACGTGGCGTGCTTCTGCGGCTGCGCCGACGTCGTTTGGCAGTGGCGGCGCGCCGACGGCGGCGGTAACATCGCCGCGCAAGCCCGGCGCGCGCTCGGCCTGCACCGGCAGTTCGGTCACCAGCGGCGGCGTGGAGCACGCCAGCCAGCGGTGCGGCATTCGGTTTGCCCGCAGGGCATCGATCTGAGGCAGGCCCAGTTGAACCGAGTGGAAGCCGAAGACGTCGGCCACCTGCGCATCCAGCCGCTCCTGTTCCCAGGCCAACAGGTAGCGCCCTGGCGCGGTTTGCAGCCACCGTGGCAAATCTATACTCGAAGCCTCTTGCGCCATGAACCTTATCGCCGTCCCCGCCTTTACCGACAACTACATCTGGATGCTTCACGACGGCGTATCGGCCATCGTCGTCGATCCGGGGGAAGCGGCTCCGGCCCTACGCGCCCTCGACGAGCTCTCGCTGAAGCTCGCTGCCATTGTAGTAACCCACCACCACGGCGACCACGTCGGCGGTGTCGATGCCCTGCGCTCGCGCTTGCCGGGCGGCGAGGGCCCCGTGTGGGGCCCGGCGCGAGAAGACATACCCAAGCCCTATCGGTCGCTCGAGGACGGTGACGAGGTCGTGCTGCTGGGCACCCGCTTCGAAGTGATCGACGTACCCGGCCACACCGCCGGTCACATCGCCTATTTCGGGCAGCCGCCCGGCGAGGCGCCCATTCTGTTTTGCGGCGACACCTTGTTCTCGGGCGGCTGCGGGCGCCTGTTCGAAGGCACGCCGGCGCAGATGCACGCCTCGTTGTCGCGGCTGGCGGCCTTGCCGGGCGAGACGCGCGTCTGTTGTGCGCACGAATACACACTGGGCAACCTGCGCTTCGCGCTCGAGGTGGAACCAGCCAACGCCGCTCTGCTCCACTACCGGATGCAATGCACCGACTTGCGCGCGCTGGGCCTCGCCACGCTGCCCAGCACCGTGGCGTGCGAACGCGAGGTCAACCCCTTTCTGCGCGCCGGCGTCGCCACCGTTCGCGACGCCGCCCTGCAGCACGGCGCGGCGAACGGCGACGCCGTCAGCGTGTTCGCTGCCCTCAGAAGTTGGAAGGACGGCTTTCGATGACTCACGCCGCTGCGAAAGTTTCGTCGAACCGCTGGACGCACCAGGCGCTGGCTCTCGCTCTGGCCCTGCTCGGCGGCTGCGCCAGCACGCCGCTGCCGCCCGAGCCGGCGCAGCCTGCGGAGGTGGTCATGGTGGCGCCGAGCGCTGCCGCCGCCTCGCCTTCGGCCACCGACAGCGCAGCCGTCGCCGGCACCGCGGCGCCCACGAGCGCCGCCGGCCAACCGCAGGACCCGCTGCGCCCAGACGTGCCGGTCGACCTGTCCGACAGCAGCGTGCACACCGACCTGTGGTCGCGGCTGCGCCGCGGCTTCGCGATGCCCGACCTCGACACCCGCCTGGTGCGCGGCCGCGAGCAGTATTACGCCAGCCGGCCCGACTACGTGCAGCGCATGACCGAGCGCTCGAGCCGCTACCTCTTCCACATCGTCGAGGAAGTCGAGCGCCGCGGCATGCCCACCGAGCTGGCGCTGCTGCCTTTTATCGAAAGCGCTTTCAACCCGCAGGCCATGTCGGTCGCCAAGGCCTCGGGCATGTGGCAATTTATTCCTTCCACCGGCAAGCACTACGAGCTGGCGCAGAACGTCTTCCGCGACGACCGGCGCGATGTGCTCGCCTCGACCCGCGCCGCGCTCGACTACCTGCAAAAGCTCCACGGCATGTTCGGCGACTGGCACCTCGCGCTGGCCGCCTACAACTGGGGCGAAGGCAGCGTCGGGCGCGCCATGGCACGCAACCGCAAGGCCGGCCGGCGCACCGACTACTTGAGCCTAAAGATGCCCAACGAGACGCAGCTTTACGTGCCCAAGCTGCAGGCCGTGAAGAACATCATTGCGCGGCCGGGCGACTTCGGGCTGACTTTGCCGCGGGTCGAGAACCATCCTTACTTCCTCAGCGTACCAATCCAGCGCGACATCGACGTCGAGCTGGTGGCGCGCCTGGCCGGCCTCGAAAGCGCGGAGTTCCATGCGCTCAACCCCTCACTGAACCAACCCGTGGTGCTGGCGGCGGGCACGCCGCAGGTGCTGCTGCCCTACGACAACGCCGAACGCTTCGTGCGCGCGCTGGTCGACTACCGCGGCCCCCTTTCGAGCTGGACCGCCTGGGTCGTGCCCAAGACCGCCAAACCGGCCGATCTGGCCCGCCACCTGGGCATGGACGAAGACCATCTTTGCGCCGTCAACCGCATTCCCCCGCGCATGCTGGTCAAGGCCGGCTCCACCTTGCTCGTGGCACGCAGCGAACGGCGCGACCACGACGTCCCCGAGCACCTGGCCCACAACGCCGCCATGCTGTTGGTGGCCGACGGCCCAGCGCCCCGACGCACCACGGTGAAGGCCCGCCGCAGCGACAGCCTGACCAGCGTGGCGGCGCGTCACGGCGTGAGCAGCGCCAAGCTTGCGCAGTGGAACAAGCTTTCGAGCGGCGCGGCTCTTTACGTAGGGCAGTCGCTGGTGGTGTTCTTGCCGCCGCGCAAGTCGAGCGGCGGGAGAATCACCAAGTCGCCCACTGCGGCGCGCAAAGCGGTGCTCAAGAGCCGGTCGGTGCACGCCGAAGCTGCGCCCAGCGCTCGCGCCAAAGTGTCGAGCCCGCGCCACTGATGCCCTTGCCGGTCGGACGTTTCGCACAGCCGAGCGCCCGAGTACCGCGAGCCGCCGAGCCCACCCGGTACGCCTCGCTTCATCGCCCACTGCCGCCCGGGCTTTTAACTTTAGCGGCGGTCGTTCAAGGCATGCGCGATGGTGCCGAGGTCCACGTATTCGAGTTCGCTGCCGACGGGCACGCCGCGCGCCAGCCGCGTGACGCGCACGGCCTGGCCTTCGAGCGACTTGGCGATGGCGTGCGCGGTGG
>JANONH010000296.1:0-2081 GCA_031420735.1 Methylibium sp. | reverse complement strand
ACGATGGGCAGGTTCTGCAGGCGGCCGACATCGGCGATGGCGCGCGCGAGCGCTTCGGGGTTCTCGGACTCGTAGGCGCGATAAGGCACGCCGGTCGACTGGAAGAAGCGATGCAGGAACAGCTCGGGCACGGTGTCCTCGGCGTCGCTCGACTGGGTCGGGGCTGCCAGGCTCGGACTGCGCGAGGAACGGATGTAGATCCAGTACAGCGAGACGCGCTGTTCGCGCAGCCGCTCGGCGATTTCCTGCCTTGCGGCCGGGTCGATGTGGTCGCCGCCGTCGGACACCAGCAAGACGATGCGCGAGCCGGTGTAGGTGCGGCGGTCGTAGAAACTCAGGCCGTGCAGCAATGCTGCGCCGATGTCGGTTTCGCCCAGGCCACGCCCGATGTCGCCGGCCGCGATGGCGGCCTGCACCACCGCCGACTTCTGCGTGAAATCGAGGACGCGCATGGGCAGATTGCTGAAGATGGCCATCGCGAAGCGGTCCTCGGTGCGGCTGGCCACGAACTCGCCGAGCAGCTTGCGCGCGGCCTGGCCTTTGCTCACACGCACGCTGTGGTCGAGGATGTTGTACGAGTACCAGGAGCTGGTGCCCGGCGCTGCGCCGGCGGCCGACGCAGCGCTCGAGACGAAGCGCTCGTCCATGCTGCGGCTGCGGTCCAGCAGCAGCACGATCTCGGCACCCTGCCCGACGCGCTCGAATTCAAACTCGGCGCGGTAAAGGCCGGCCAAGCCATTGACGATCGCGAAGATGGCCAGCGCCCCGATGAAGCGCAGCAACCATGCCATGAACTGCGATGCGCGGTCGGGCGGGAGCAGGCCGAGCCAGGAGTGCGCGCGCTCGGCGCGGCCATCGCGCAGCAGCGGCAAGAGCGCAAGCGGCAGCAGCCACAGCCACGCCGGCTGCGCCCACCCGAGCACACCGATGGGGTTCACGCAGCACCTCGCTCGACGTCGGCGCAGCGCCGGCAGAACGCGCGCAGCCAGGCGCGGTCGGCCGCTTGCAGCGGCTCGTTGCCGAAAAATAGCGCCTCCGAGCGCGCAAAGAATTCGCGCAGGTCGCTGCGCAGCGCCGCAAAGCGCGGCTGCTCGGCGAGGTAGGCGTCCAGCGCCGCGGCATGCACCACGCGGCCCGCGCTGGTGTCGAGCGCTGCATGCAAGGCACGCCACGCCGCCAGCCACTGCTCGGGCGGCGCCGCATCGGCGAGCCTGCGCAGGCCGCGCTGTGCTTGGGTAAAGGGGCGGGAGCGGCGTCGCAGCCACGGCCAACCCACGTAGACCCCGAACAAGTGCAGAAGCGGCAGCAGCGCCAGGGCCGCCAGGGCCGCCAGCCAGAGTTGCTGCGGCGCGGTGTCCACGCGCGGCGGCGGTGCGTCGGGGCGCAAATTCCCGAGCCCTTCGCGCAGCACCGCCTGGGTCGGCGCCAGCGGCGACACGCCCACGGGGGCGAAGTCGATGCGGTGTTCCTCGGCCCGCGGCGTGCCTTCGAAGCGCAAGGTGAAACTCGGCAGGTCCAGCACGCGCGCCTCGGTGGGGGCGTGGAATAACTGGTAGTGCAATTGCAAGGTGTGGCGCGTGCCGTGCAGCGTCGCGCTGCGGTGGCGCTCGACGCCGCGCAGCTCGAAGGCGAAGCCCACCCGCCCGCTTGCCGGCACCGACTCTTCGACCAATTGCAGCCGTCTGGGCAGGTCGAGCACAACAGTGCGGGTGAGAAGATCGCCCACCACATGCCCGAACGCGCGCGGGTCGATCACCCGAGCCTCGAGCGCGCCGTCGGTCGGCGCCGGGGCGGCGCGCGCGCCCGACTGACTGACTGCCAGCCCGGCCACGAGCAGGGCTGCCGTGCTCGCGCGGGCGAACCCGAGGTTCGGGGCGCGCCCCCGCGCATGCATCGACGTGTGCATCGCCTTGCCCGATAAGCGCTTCCCACGCACCGTGTCAGGCCCGAACGAAATGCGCGCTGACGGCGTCGGCTTCGTAGCCACCGAGCCCCAGCGGGCTGAGCCGGTGGCGGTGGAACAGGGCCTGCAAGGCCTCGAGGCGCTGGGCGCGCGCGCGCGCCCAGCGCTCGCGCAGGGC
>JANONH010000295.1:0-2728 GCA_031420735.1 Methylibium sp. | reverse complement strand
AATCAATACGGCTCCATGCGCTGCACACCCTGCGCGCCTTCGAGAAAACGGTGCGGCTGGCCGACCCACCACTTGGCGAGTTCGTCCAGGCGCTCGATGTTCACGTCGGTGGCGGCGAAGGTGGCTTTCACGGTCGCCAGGCCGTCGAGGTTTCGCACCACGAACTGCAGGCGGCCTTCTTCGTGAAGGGGCAGCACGCGCACCCCGGCCGTGAGGTCGGCGACGAAGTCGTAGCGCTGCTCGATGAAGCGGCCGGTGTCGGCTTCGCGCCGGGCTTCGCCGAGCGCGCGGATGCCGGCCTGGGCCAGCCGCGCTTCGAGTTTTTCAATCTCGGGCGGGAAGTCCTTGGCCAGTTGCACGCGCTGGCCCGAGGCCAGGCGCGCGTTGAGCACGATGTGCTCGACCAGGTCGCGCTCGAGCAGCGGCCCCAGGCGCACGCGCTTCTTGCGCAGGTCGGCCATGAAATCGCTGAAAGACAGGCCTTCGAGCACCGCACGCGGGTCGAGGGTGTAGCGGGCGCCCGAGGTGGGCCGCAGCACCTCGAGCTGGCGGCCAAGGTCGTCGAAGTAGCGCCAGACGGTCTGGCACGCCTGTTCGACCTGCGCAACATGGCGCTCGATGACGGCGAGGTCGCCGCGCAATTGCGCTTCGCGCGCCTTGGCCTGCTGCTTTAGGTCGTCGAGGAAGCTCATGGGCGAAGGCGCGTGGCGGGTCCGTGGGCAGCGCCAGTATCGCGCAGCAGAACATGCCATCATCGCTCGATGATCGAGGTGGAACTCAAGCTCCAGGTGCCGCCCGGCGCGCTCGCCGCAGTGGCCGCCGAAGTGGGCACCGGCGCACCCAGCCAGCGCCTGCAGGCGTTCTACTTCGACACCGCCGAGCGGCACCTGGCCGCTGCCGGCTTGGCCTTGCGGCTGCGCAAGGAAGGCCGTCGTTGGCTGCAAACCCTCAAGTCGGGCGCGGCCCACGCCATGCAGCGCGGCGAACACAACGCCGCGGTCGCGGCGGTGCCCGGTCTGGCCGTGCCACCGCTTGACCTCAGCCGGCACGCCGGCACGGCGGTCGGCGCGGCGCTCGACGCCGTGCTGGCCAAGGCCGGCGGCTCACCGCTTCGGGTGCAATACCGCACCGACGTGCGGCGGCGAAGCCGCACGCTGCGTTCACGCCGCGGCAGTGTCGAGTTGGCGCTCGACGTCGGCCACATCGAGGCCAATCCGCCAGGCGCAGACCAGCCGCTGCGCTGGCCGGTCTGCGAACTCGAAGTCGAATTGCTGGGCGGCTCGCCGCTGGCGGTGATCGACGTCGCGCGCCGCCTGGCGCGGCGCCACGACCTGTGGCTCGACACCCGCTCCAAGGCCGAACGCGGCGACCGCTTGGCGCGCGGCCTGGCGGCCGATGCGCCGGTGGCGGCCGTGCGTGCCAGCCCCTTGGAACTGCGTGCAGCGCCGGCTGCGCCACCGAGCGCTCCACAAAGCCGTGCGAAGAAGGGCTCGGTTCCGCCTGGCAAGACAGCGCGTCACTCGAAGGCTGAGCCCACGGCTACAGCGGCGCGCTGCGCGGTGCTGCACAACGTGCTCGCGCACGCCCTGCCCAACTGGAACGAAGTGGCCGCCGGGCAGGCCTCGCCCGAGTCGCTGCACCAATTGCGCGTGGCCTTGCGCCGCCTGCGCTCGGCCGAGCGCCTGTTCGAAGGCATGCTGGGGCTGGCCCCCGCGGAGCGCTCGGAGCCGGCGGCGGCCTTGTTCCGCGCGCTCGGCGCGAGCCGCGATCGCGACGCGCTCGCCGGCGGGCTGCAAGCTGACGTCGACGCCGCGCTGGCTTGCCTGGGCGAGGCGCCGCTTGCGCTGGGCGCCCTGCCCGAAGCGGCGCCCTGGAGCGACCGCGAGCGCGCCTCGCTCGGGCTCGTGTGGTTCGACTTGCTGGCCGAAAGCCTGGCCGAGCCCGGGCCCGAAGAGATCCCGGGCGCCGCGGGCGCCGCTGAGGCCGAAGTACCGGAGTTCGCCCAGGCGCTGGCCGAGCGCCTGGGGCGCTGGCACGGCCAGGTGCGGCGCGACGCCAAGCGCTTCCTGCTGCTCGACGACACGGCGCGGCATCGCCTGCGCAAACGCCTTAAGCGTCTGCGCTACGGCGTGGAATTCGCTGCCAGCCTGTTCAAGAAGCGCGCGGTGACCCGCTACCTGGAGCGCCTGCGCGCCGCCCAGGAAAAACTTGGCGAATACAACGACTTGGCGGTGGCCCAGAGTGCTTATGCAAGCGCTGCCACCGCGGCGCGGGCCGCGGGCGCCGACGGCGAACCGCGCGCCTGGTTCGCGCTCGGTTGGCTGGCCGAGCGGCGCACGCGCCTACTCGAGGAATGCGCCGCCGAGCTGCTGCGCTTTCGCGAGGCCAAGGCGTTCTGGCGCACCTGAACCGGGTTGGGCGCTCGCGCGGCGGCCCTTCAATCGGCTTTCGCTTTCAATCGGACAGGAAAGACCGTCTGAAATCGGCCGCCGTTGACGACCTTCGTTGTCCACTTGCGGGCCAAGGCAGCACCTGGCGGTTGGCTGCACGCCGGGCGCACGCCGCCTCGGCGCCGAACATGCGCTCACGGCTCGGAGCAAGCCGCCGACGCCACCGACGCCGCCAAACCTCAGCGCACCCGCATTCCGGCCACCGCGCCGGCTGTGGGCTCTAGCAGGAACAAGCCCGGGTGCCCCTTCTGGTCGGCGTGCGCCGCGGCCAGCACCAT
>JANONH010000294.1:0-10500 GCA_031420735.1 Methylibium sp. | reverse complement strand
CGCCATGCCGATCGACCACGACAAACTCATGGCCTGGCCCTTCGCCGACGTGCGTCAGCGCTACACGCGGCGCGACACGCTGCTCTATGCGCTGGGCGTTGGCCTGGGCCAGAACCCCACCGACGAAGACGAACTGCGCTTCGTCTACGAAAAGGACCTGCTCGCGCTGCCGACCCTGCCGGTGGTGCTGGGCTACCCGGGCCTGTGGATGGCCGACCCGCGCAGCGGCATCGACTGGGTGCGCCTGGTGCACGGCGAGCAGGGCCTCACCCTGCACCGGCCGGTGGCGCCCGAGGGCGAGGTGATCGGGCGCACGCGCATCACCGGCGTGCTAGACAAAGGCGCTGGCAAGGGCGCACTGATCTACAGCGAGCGCACCCTCACCGACGCGCGGACCGACGAGCTCCTGGCCACCCTCACCGCCACCACCTTCTGCCGCGCCGACGGCGGCTTCGGCGGGCCGAGCGGGGCGGCCCCGCCGGTGCACGAACTGCCCACGCGCAGCGCCGACTGCCGCGTGGACTTTGTCACCTCGAGCCGCGCAGCACTCATCTATCGGCTCTCGGGCGACGAAAACCCGCTGCATGTCGAGCCGGCCGTGGCGCGCGCGGCCGGCTTCGAGCGGCCCATCCTGCACGGTTTGGCCAGCTACGGGGTGGTCGGCTGGGCCATCGTCTCAGCCGTCTGCGGCGGCGACCCAGCAGCGCTGCGCTCGCTGGCGCTGCGATTTACGGCCCCGGTCTACCCGGGCGAGACGCTGCGCACCGAACTGTGGGTCGACGCCCAGGTGGTGTCGTTTCGAGCCCGCGTGGTCGAGCGCGACGTGCTGGTGCTCAACCACGGGCGTGCCGAGTTGGCGTGAGCACGCCCGCTGTGCGAAGGCTTCTTCGGCCTCAATGGCCTTGAAGCCCACGGCGGCTCAGGCCAGGTTGCGTGAACCGCGGGCGCGGCTCGCGCAAAGCCCTCATGCGGCTTGCGCACGGGCCGAGCTGGGCGCGCCGCGCCTTGCAAACGCCGCCGCCAGCAACAGCGCGAGCAAGGCGCCGGGCGCCACCACGCGGCCGATGGCCGAAAGCGCCGGAATGTCCGACAGCGCGATGAGGCCAAACGAGATCACGGTGGTGAGGTTGGCCAGCAGCAGCGAGGCGAGCGTGTCCTCGTCGGCCTCGCCGCGGTGGCGCAGCTGGTCGAAGAACAGCGTGTAGTTGGAGCCCACGGCCACCACGAGCAGCAGCCCGACCAGGTGCAGGATGCCCAGCGCCTCGCCGGCCAAGGACAGGCCCGCGAGCGTGAACCACACCGCCATGACCAGCGGCTGGCAGACCGCCGCCAAACGCGTCGGCGAGCGCAGGAATAGCGCGAGCAGCAACACCACCGCCAGCGTGCCGAGCGCGACCTGCACGAAGGCCTCGTGCAGGTAGCCGCGGTAGAGAGCGGTCAACTCCACGCCGATCTCGACCACCTGGATGTCGTGCTGCGCCGCTGCGCCCTGCAAGGCGGCCCGCACGGCCGCCGTGTCGATGGCGTCAGTGCCGCCGCCGGCACGCAGCGGCAGCAGCGCCGAGTAGCCGCCCGAGCGGCGCTCGAACAGCAGCGCGTCGACCGCAGCAGCCACCGGCAGGCCCTCGAGTGCGGCGCGCTCGATGGGCGCCTGCTTGCGTGCGGCCTCGACCTCGTCCACGAAGGGCGCGAGCCGTTGTGCGCTCAGCGGGCCGACCGCGGTGGCTTGCGCGAGCCGCGCAAGCAGCAGCTCGCGATTTGGCAGGCTCGCCAAGCGCGCCTGTTGCGCAGCCACGCTCGGCAGCAGCCGCGCGGGGCTGTCGAAACCGCTGAGCGCACCCCGCTCGACCAGCGCCTCAAGGGCGAGGCCGGCCGCCTCGGCCGCGCGCAGGGCGGCTTGCCGGTCGCTGCCGCTGGCCACCACCAAGGTGCCGGCGTCACTGGCGCCAAGATCGGCCCGCAGCGTGGCGTCGAGCTGCCGTGCGGCGCGCGGCACCGGGCTTAGCGAGCCGAGGTCGCCGCGCCAGAGGTCCTGGCCCTGCAGCAACACGGCCACCAGGGCCAGCGCGCCCAGCCCCAGGAAGGCGCCGCGCGCGCGAGGCAGCACACGCATGGCGCCGGCAGCCAGCCGGCCGAGCGGTGCACGCAGCCAGCCGCGGCCCGCAGCACCCTGTGGCGCGAGCACCGGCAGCACGTAGCGCGTGGCAAGCGCGGCGCCGGTGAGCCCGGCCACCGAGAACACGCCGAGCTGCGCCAAGCCGGGAAAGCCCGAAAACGCCAGCGCCGCAAAGCCCGCGACCGAGGTCAGCAGACCCAGCCGCACGGTGGGCCACTGGTGCGCGCGCCAGCGGCGCCAGCCGCTGGCGGCGGCTGCTGCGTCGCCGCGGTGGCCGGCCTGGATGAGGTAGTAGATGGCGTAGTCGACCGCTTCGCCGATCAGGGTGCTGCCGAAGCCGAGCGTGATGCCGTGCACCGAGCCGAACACCAGACTCACCGCCGCGATGCCACAGACGATGCCGGTGACCACCGGCAGCCCCGCCACGGCCAGGGCGCGCAGCGAACCGAAGGCGAGCAGCAAGAGCGCACTCATCGCCACGCTGCCGACGATGGCAAGCAACTTGACCTCGCGCTCGATCGTCGTGCGGCTTTGCACCGCGAACACGCCGGGGCCGCTGGCAACCAGGCCGAGGCCCGGCACGTCGAGCGCGGCGAATGCGGCCTGTGCTTTGGCGATGGCGGCGGCCTGCGCGTCGAGGTCGGCTCCTGCAGCGCGCGTGGTGGTGAGCAGCAAGGCACGCGGCGCACTGCGCGCGACCCACACGCCGGCCTCGATGCGCGGCGCGCTCGCCGGCATCAGGCCTTCGGCGATGCGCCGCGTCTCGCCGGTCGGGTCGCGCTCGAGCAGCGGCTTTTGCGCATTGCCGGCCGGCGTGCCGAGCAGCGCGAGCGTGTCGTCGATGGCGTCGCGCAGACCGGCGGCGGTAAAGCGCTCGGCTGAAACCTGCGGGCTAAGCAGGTAGCGGTGCTCGAACACGAAGGCAGCGCTCGCCTGCCAGGCCTCGCCGCCGCGCTCGCCGTTGTGCACCTGCTCGAACAGGCCGCTCTCGCGCAGCGAACGCGCCAGCGCGCGCGAGGCCGCGGCACGCTGCGCGGCGTCACCGCCTTCGATGCCGAGCAGCAGGGTGCGCGCGGCGACGCCGCTTTGCACTTGCTCGATGAGGACCTGCTGGCGGGGCTCGGGGCTGGCCGGCAGAAAAGCCGAGAGGTCGGCACTGATCTGCGCGCGGCCGACGAGCACGGCGCCAAGCGCCATGGCCGCCAGCCAGAGCCAAAGCGCCAGACGCGGCGCGGGCGGCGCGCCCGGCGAGCTCATGGCGCGGAGGCGGCTGCCCCGGCGGCGGCGGCGCCAAGCGGCTCGATGCGCATCAGCGAGCGGTCGCCGCCGGCCAGCAGCAACTCGACGCTCAGCAGCTCGCCCGCGCTGCCGCCCAGGCGCACGCTCTGCACCTGGCGTGCAAGGGCCGCCTCGAGCGGCGTGAGCTCGAGCGTCCAGGCTGCCTGGGTGCCGCCAACGGCGCAGCGAAAGTAGCGCGTCAAGGTGGCGGCGTTGCCGGTGAGCGTGCCGCGCATGGCTTCGACCAGCGCCACCATTTCGGGCATGGCGTCGAGCGCGAAGCTGCGCGTGCGGCCGTTGCGGCTGAGCGTGAGGGTGTTGCCCTGCACCAGCATGGCTTCGGCGCGCGGCACCAGAGTGCGCCGCGTGAGCCGCTCGGGCGCCACGAAGGCGAGCACGCCGCTCGAGACCAGCGGCGCGTCCAGGCCCTGCACGAAGCGCTGCTCGGTGAAGTTGGCCTCGCCGCTTTGGCGCGCCCCAAGCAACGCCATCAGCTCGGCGAGGTCGAAGGCGAAGGCGGGCGGGCTCGCCAAGGCGAGCAGCATTGCCAGGGCGCGGCCGAGCAGGTCAAGGCGCAGGGTCTTCATGCCAAAAGTCGTGAAAGTTGAACCAGTTATAGGGTCGCTCGCGGCACAAGGCCTCGAGCCGTGCGGTGTAGGCCAGCACAGCGTCGCGGATGCGGCGCTCGCGTGCTGCAGTGTCCGCCGCTCGCTCGGTAAAGTCGGCCAGCGGCTCGAAGCGCACTTCGTAGCGCGCGCCGCCGCCGTAGAGCGCGGCCATGAAGACCACGCGCCGGCGCAGCAGTTCGGCCAAGCGAAACGGCGCGTCGCTGAATGCCGCGGGGTGGCCGAGGAAGGGCAGGCTCACGAGCTTTGCGCGCGCCGATTCGCTTGGCAGCGAGCGGTCGCCGAGCAGGCCCGCGAGGCCACCGCCGTCGAGCCAGTCGCGCACGGCCAGCATGGCGTCCATGCGGCCGAGCGCGATGATGTCGGTGTGATGGCCGGGCGCGATGGCCTGCAGCGCCGCGTTGACCAGGCGCGCGTTGTCGGGGTACATGACCATGGCCACGCGCAGCCCGGCGCGCGCGCGCGACACCGCGTGCAGCGCCTCGAAGCTGCCGACGTGCGCACCCAGCAAAAAGGCGCCGCGGCCTTCGGCCAGGGCTTCATCGACGACCCCCTGGCCGCTCACCGTCGTGTCGAAAGAAGCCAGCCCGGCACGCAGCAGGTAGACGCGGTCGAGCAGGGTCGAGGCGAAGGCGTGGAAATGCCGGTAGAGGTCGGCCCAGCCGGGCGGGCGTGCGAGCGCGCGGCCGAGGTAGCGGCGCGAGTGCCGCCGCGCCGCGTGCGCAGTGAGCAGAAAGTAGAGCGTGACCGGGTGCAGCACGGCGCGCGCAACGCGGCGCCCGCAGGCCATGGCCACCCAGCTCATGAGGCCGAGTGCTGCTGCGCTGCCGTGCTCGGGCTCGCTCGACCAGTGGGCGCTGCCGCCAGGGTGCATGGCCGCGGCCTCGTTGGCCAGGCCCGGCTCGGGCCTCATGCGGCGCCCGCCTGCAGCACGCCGCTGGCCACCGACAGCCCGGCGGAGCGCACCTCGAAGCGAACGCCGAGGGCCTGCTCGAACAGCGCGATGTCGAGCACCTCGCCCGGACCGACCGGCGCTGGAAACTTGGCCCAAGCAACGCCGGGCGCGGGCCCGAGCCGGGCCGCCAGCCGCGGCACCGCGAGAGCCGCCTCCAGCACTGCGGCCAGCAGCAGCGCACCCGGCAGCACCGGCCGACCGGGAAAGTGCCCGGCGAACACCGGGTGGTCCAGGGCCACCGGGTGGCAGGCGCGGGCGCTGGCCGGGGCCGCGCCCGGCGCCGTTGGCGGGGTGACTGGCTCAGGCACCGCAGACCTTCGGGCGTTCGCGCTCGAAGCGCAGCAACTCTGCGGCGACAAACTGCTGCCACGCGCCGGCCGCGAGCTTGCCGGTGGCGCCACGCGGCAAAGCCGCGACGTGCAGCACACGGCGCGGCACGAACACCGCCTCGACGCGACTGCGCAGTTCACGCACCACTTGCTCGACGCCAAGCGTTGGCGCCACCACGAAGGCGACCGGCCGCACCACGCCGTCGGCGACTTCATCGGGCATCCAGAACGCGCCGTCAAGCACGCCCTCGATGCTGTTGAGGTGATGGTCGAGGTAGGCCAGCGAAGTGCGTCGGCCCGCCACATGGACCAGGTCGCCGGCGCGGCCGAGCAGGCTGAAACGCTGCGCGTCTTGCAACTCGAGCACGTCGGCCAGCACGGTGGGCTCGAGCACGTGGCCGCCTTCGACGATGAAGCGATCGCCCGGGCCACCAAGCGTCGCAGCCGCATCGTGGGAGGCGGCGGCGTCGTCGATTGCGCCAGCATCGGCTGCAGCAGCCGTCGCGCCCGAGAGCGTGCCGGCTACGGCGAGTTGCTGGCGCACGCGCAGTTGGCCGAGCGTGCGCCAGTGCGCGCCCTGCGCGGTGCGTCGCGTGGCCACTTGGCCGACCTCGGTGCAGCCATAAATCTCGACCAAGGGCCCGCCAAAGGCACGCTCGGCGCGCAGCGCGAGTTGCGGCGACAGCGGCGCGGTGGCGCACAGCACCAGGTCGGTCGGCGGCAGTGCCAGGCCCGACTGCAACAGCGTCTTGAGGTGAAACGGCGTGGTGACGAGTGCCCGTGGGCGCGGCACGCTGGCGAGCGCCCGCACGATGTCGCCCGGGTAGTAGGGCCGGCTCGCCTCGAAGGCAGCACCGCCGAGCCAGGCGAGCAGCACGCTCGACTCCAGCCCGTAGCTGTGCTGCGCCGGCACGGTAGCCACCAGGGTGAGACCGTGCAGGTTCGGCCGCCCGAGGAAGGCGGCCAGCCGTTCGGCGGCGGCGTCGATGTTGGCGACCAGCGCGCCCCAGGTCTTGGTATGCGGCACGGGCGCACCGGTGGAGCCCGAAGTCAGCAGGCAGACGGCGGCAAGCGCCGCATCGAGCCGCGGCACGCAGCGCTCAGCGCACGGCGAGCCGCCAACGGGCGTCGGCTGCGAGCGCGGTGCGAGCAACCAGGCTGGCGCGACCAGGTGCGCCAAGCCGCCCGGGGGCGCCGCATCGTCGGCCAGCACCACGAGCCGCGGGTAGGCCGACTGCAGGGCGGTTAGGGTGTGCGCGAGCGCGTCGGGCGGCAGCAGGCTGGTGTGGCCGCGCACGAGTGCAGCACCCAAGCCGACGGCAAAGCGCAGCCGGTCGCTGCAGAGGTTGACGACCGGCCCGACGGCAGGCAGCAAGTCGGCCTGCCGCGCGACGTCGCCCAGGAACTGCGCCGCGCTCACCGGCTGGCCATCGCGCCAGGCGAGCGCGGCGTGCGGGTCGCGGGCGGCGAGCAGCGCCAGCGCGGGCATCACGGCGGGTTGCGCGGCGACGCGGCTTCGCGGTGGGAATAGGCGCGCACGATCTCGGCCAGGCCGACGCGCTCGAACTCCGGGTGCAGGCGATAACGCAACACATGCTCGCCGACGAAGAGCGAGACGATCGCTGCGGGCGTGAGAAGGTTGGCCAGCAGCGACCAGGCGCTCCACGGCAAGGTGGCATACACGGTCACCGACAGCAGGCTCATGGCGGCGAAATAAATCGCCCAGACCAACGTCACGCCGCGTGTGTAAGCTGCCAAGGGCGCCGTGAGCGTGCCGTGCATGCGCCGCGCCACGCGGCTGATCAGGGCTTCGCGACCGCCTTGCAGGGTGGCCACAAAGGTGAGGAACAAGGCCAGGTGGATACCGGCATGCTGCAGCAGGTAGAGCCGACTGACATCGGCCACACCGCCGCGCGCCACCACGCCCGCCAGGCCCAGCGCTGCCAACACGGCCGCCAGTGTGATGCGCAGGTCGCGCCTCTTGATCGCCACGCCGAGGCCTGCCGCAAGCAGCGGCCCGAGCAAAGCCGCCACCGCCCAGGGCTTGTCGGCGGCATGCAACATCAACCAATGGGAAAACAGGGCATAGGCCGCAGCCACGACCAGCCCGAGGCCCAGGCGCCAATGCGCCAGATGCGCGAAGAGGTAGCGCACGCGCGTTCTCAGTGGCTCCAGCGTGCTGCGCGCAACCCGCGGAACCCAAACTGCCAGATCAAGCAGCCGCCGCGGACCGGCTCTGCCGGGCCGCCAGCGGCGCCCCCTGAAGGGGGAGCGGCGAAGCCGCAACGAGGGTGGTCCACGTTATATCGTGCGATGCCGCGCCACGTGCGACGCCAGGCTGCGCAGCGAGGCGAAGATCGCCTGGTTGTCGGCATCGTCCGAGCGCAACTGGAAGCCGTAACGGCGCGACACCTCGAGCGCGACTTCGAGAATGTCGATCGAGTCCAGCCCGAGGCCTTCGCCGTAGAGCGGCGCGGTGCGGTCGAGCGCGGCAGGCGCCAGTTCGAGATGCAGCGCCTCGACCATGAGCGCGGCCAGCTCGTTTTCCAGTTCTAAAGGTGCAAGCGGCAAGGCCGGCTCGGAGTTCGGTTCGGCGTGGGCGGTCTGAGACACGAAAATTCTTGGGCAGAGCGTGCGGATTGCGAGCCGGCGATTGTAGGCGTCGGTCCAGGCGCAGGCCCCTGCACGGCGCGGCCCGCGGCCGTGCGAAAAGGCCGCGCGGTTGGCCACCACGCGGCTTGCCCGCTCGGTCTTGCTGGCCGATTAATAGCGGTAGCGGTCGGGGCCCCCACGTGAGCCACGGCGCTCATGGTCGTCGTCGTCGTCGTGGTCGCGACGGTTTTCGTAGCCGCGGTGCTTCTCGTGACCGCGGTGGTGGCGGTATTCCTTGTAGCCACGGTCATGCCAATGGCCATGGCGGCCATAGCGTGGTTGCGCGTAGACAGGCGCTTGCTGGTAGTAGATCGGCGCCGGGCCATAGACCGCCGGCGGTGGGTAATAGACCGGCGGCGGCGGGTAATAAACTGGCGGCGGCGCGTGATACACCGGCGCGGGCGCGTAGATCACGGGCGGCCCGTAGCCCACCATGGGGCCTGGCAGGTTGATGCCGATGTGCCAGTCGACACGCGCGTGGGCCGCACCCGTGGCGCCCAGGGCGGCCAGTGCGAGGGCGGCGCCGGCCAGGGTCTTCGCGATCGCCAGTGTTGACATTTCGACTCCTTTGCGAGGCGCCACCCGGTGGGGCGGCTTCGTGAGCCTCGTGTCCCTTGAACGGGCCACGGCCCGCTTTGGTTCACAGCAAGCTGTATCGCTGTGTGAATTAAGTTTTGTGTAGGGCGCTCCTTAGAATCGGCCGCACATGAGCGACTCCCTCAAAAGCGACAAGCCCGCCGCGACCGCCACCGCCGGCGCGGGCAACTTCATGCGCCACATCGTCGAGCGCGACCTCGAACTCGGCACCTACGCGGCGCGTCGCTTCGCAGGCACGCCCGGCGACGCCGCCCACCACGCCACTGCGCCGCCGGACGCTGCAGCCATTCGCACGCGTTTCCCGCCCGAGCCCAACGGCTACCTGCACATCGGGCATGCCAAGAGCATCTGCCTGAACTTCGGCCTGGCGCGCGACTACGGCGGCGTCTGCCACCTGCGCTTGGACGACACCAACCCCGAAAAGGAAGAGCAGGCCTACGTCGATGCGATCGTCGACGCCGTGCACTGGCTGGGCTTTGGCTGGAGCGAGCCCGACCCCGCCCGCCCGGGCGACCCCGAGGCCGCGCGCAGCCACCTCTACTTCGCCAGCGACTACTTCGACTTCATGTACCGCGCGGCCGAGGCGCTGGTCGGCGCCGGCCTCGCCTACGTTGACGAGCAGAGCGCCGAGCAGATGCGCGCCACGCGCGGCGACTTCAAGCAGCCCGGCAGCGCCAGCCCGTTTCGCGACCGCAGTCCGGCGGACAACCTGGCCCGCCTTCGCGACATGCGCGCGGGCCGACTGGCCGACGGTGCGGCCGTGTTGCGCGCCAAGATCGACATGGCCTCGCCCAACATCAACCTGCGCGACCCGGCGCTCTACCGCATCAAGCGCGCCACCCACCACAACACCGGCGATGCCTGGTGCATCTACCCGATGTACACCTATGCGCACCCGATCGAAGACGCGCTCGAACGCATCACGCACAGCATCTGCACGCTCGAGTTCGAGGACCAGCGCCCGTTCTACGACTGGCTGCTCGATCACCTGTGCGCGCTCGGCCTGCTGGCGCAGCCGCGGCCGCACCAGCACGAGTTCGCGCGCCTGAACCTCACGCACGTGGTCACGAGCAAGCGCAAGCTCAAGCAGCTCGTCGACGACGGCCACGTGAACGGCTGGGACGACCCGCGCCTGCCCACCCTGGCCGGCCTGCGCCGACGCGGCTACACGCCGGAGAGCATTCGCCTGTTTTGCGAGCGCATCGGCGTGGCCAAGGAATACAGCTGGATCGACGACGCCCTGCTCGAAGCGGCGCTGCGCGACGACCTCGAAAGCAAGGCACCACGCGCCATGGCGGTGCTCGAGCCGCTCAAGCTAAAGCTGGTGAACTGGGCCGACACCTTCGGCGGCGACCCGGAACATCTGGTGCCTTGCGAAGCGCCGGCCCATCCGCAGCAGCCCGAACTCGGGCTGCGCCGCTTCAGCCTCGGGCCTGAGGTCTGGATCGAGCGCGACGACTTCGCCGAAGTGCCGCCCAAAGGATTTTTTCGCCTCTTCCCCGGCAACCGCGTGCGCTTGAAGTACGGCTACGTGGTCGAGTGCAGCGGCTGCGAGAAAGACGCCGAGGGCCGGGTCACTGCCGTGCTGGCCGCGGTGGTGCCAGACACCCGCAGTGGCACCCCTGGCGCCAATGCGGTCAAGGTCAAGGGCACCATCACCTGGGTCGGCGTGCACGAAGCGGTGGCCGCTGAGTTGCGCCTGTTCGAGCGGCTCTTCACCGAGGCTCAGCCCGACGCGAACGGGCGCGATTTCCTCGCCGCACTCGACCCCCACAGCCAGCGCCTGGCGCACGGCTTCGTCGAGCCGTCGCTGTCCGGCGTGGCCGCTGGTGCCCGCATGCAGTTCGAGCGGCACGGCTACTTCGTCGCCGACGAGCGCGACCACAGCGCGGCCGCGCCGGTGTTCAACCGCATCGTCGCCCTGAAGGACAGCCGCGCCAAGTGAGT
>JANONH010000293.1:0-5100 GCA_031420735.1 Methylibium sp. | reverse complement strand
GGGGTCAACGCCACCGTCTCCAAGGTCGCCAGCGGCGCTGCCGAGACGGTGCCTTACTTCATGGTCACCAATCTCGCGCGCACGCTGGGCGAGTTGAAGGAGCGCAACATCTGGGTCGTCGGCGCGGCAGAAGAGGCGCCCCGCAGCGTGTTCGAAGCCGACCTCAAACGCCCGCTCGCGCTGGTGCTCGGCGCCGAGGGGCAAGGCCTGCGCCAGCTCACCAGGAAGACCTGCGACGAACTCGTGAAGCTGCCGATGGCGGGTGCCGTGGAGAGCCTCAATGTGTCGGTCGCGAGTGGCATCTGCCTCTACGAGGCGGTGCGCCAGCGCGGCGTGTAGAGTACAAAGCACCGCCACGCGGTTCGTGGCTGCCGGCTGGCATAGACTGGCCGCCATGCCGGTCATCGAAGTCAAGCACCCACTGGTCAAGCACAAGGTGGGCTTGCTGCGCGATGTCGATATTTCCACCAAGAAGTTTCGCGAGATCACCGCCGAGCTCGCCCGGCTGCTGGCCTACGAGGCCACGGCCGACTTTCCGCTCGAAAGCACGCGCATCGAGACCTGGAGCGGCCCGGCCGACGTGCAGCGCATCAAGGGCAAGAAGGTCACCGTGGTGCCCATACTGCGCGCCGGCGTGGGCATGCTCGAGGGCGTGCTCGACATGATCCCGAACGCAAAAATCAGCGTGGTGGGACTCTCGCGCAACCACGACACGCTCGCCCCCGAACACTACTTCGAGAACCTCGTCGGCCACCTTGGCGAGCGCACGGCGCTCATCATCGACCCCATGCTCGCGACGGCCGGCTCGATGATCGCGACCATCGAGCTGCTTCACCGCAAGGGTTGCCGCGACATCCGCGCCTTGGTGCTTGTCGCCGCCCCCGAAGGCGTGCGCGCCCTGGATGCCGCTTTCCCCGCCGTGCGCTGCTGGGCGGCGGCCATCGACAGCCACCTCAACGAAGTGGGCTACATCATTCCCGGCCTCGGCGACGCCGGCGACAAACTCTTCGGAACAAGGTGATCGCATGAACTCCACCCCCTCGCGTCGAGCCGGGCCACTGGCGTCGATCGCGCTGGTGTTGGCGCTGGCGCTGCTCGCCGGCTGCACCCAGGAGCGGCAAAACCAGATCCGCCGCGACATCCAAAACTGGACCGGCACCAACGGCGTGCTCGAAATCTATGCCGGAGGCACCTTAGTGCGCCGCTTCTTGAAGGTCGACAAACTGAGCACCGCGCTCGGCACCGACGATGGCTTGCCGCGCAACTACCGCTTCGGTTATGGCGTGCTCGACGAGAACCTCGACAACAAGGTCGATGCGAGCGAGAAGCGCGTCTACTTCGAGGTGAGCGACTACTCGACCTACGTGTTCTTCGAGAGCCCGCGCTAGGGCTGTCTGGCTTTGGGTCGGGCCTGACCCGAAGCCAGACCTCCTGGGAGCGTGGGCGGCAGAAGCCGTCGAAGGGCCGCCTACGCTGCGGGTGCCCGCTCGACCTGCAGCCAAGCCTGCGGCAGCATGAACCGGCCCTAATCGCTTGGCCGGGCGCTGCCGCCGCGCTTGCTGCTCACCGGGCGCGCCAGGCCGTGCCGGCCCTTGCGTGACTCGGCCCACAGGCTCGCGGCCAAGGCGAGCAGCAGCCAGCACAGGCCCACCCAGTGCAGTTCGGCGTAGAGCGCTGCGTCCGATTTTCCCTGCGCGGCGTTCGCTGCCACGAGCGCCCCACCGCCTGCGGCCCCGACGGCGTGGCCGAAATAGATGGCCGACGTATTAAGCGCCATCAAGGCCGGAGCGAGTGCCGGCGCCACCGAGCCGAGCCGGGCCTGTTGCGCCGAATTGGCAGCAAAGAGGCCGAGCGCCCAAGGCACGAGCACCACCGCCATGGAGGCGTAGCCGGTGCCCAGGGGCCACAGCAGCATCGTCGTGCAGATGACCAGCAGCAGCGCCGCCACCGCCTTGGGCGCGCCAATGCGGTCCACATGGCGCGACAACAGCACATTGCCGAGCAGGCCGAATGCGCCGAACCACGCGAACAACAGGCTGATCTGCGCCGGGCCGGCGCCAAGCACGGCACGGTAGTAGGGCGCGAAGTACGCAAAGACGGTGAACTGTCCGGCACTGGACATGGCCGTCACGGCGAGGATGGCCATGAGCACGGGGTTCGTGAGCACCTCCCGCCAGTCGCGCAACTTCATGGCCGGCGGGCGCACGCCCTCGGGCATGGTCTTCCACACCCAGACGGCACCCACCGCGGCCAGCAGGGCGACCAGGGCAAAGGCCCAGCGCCAACCCACGGCTTCGCCGATGTAGCTGTGCAGCGGCATGCCGAACACCGAAGCGGCCGACCAGCCGAGGAAGATGAAGGTGATCGCGCGGCCACGCCGCTCGATCGGCGCCAGCCAGCCGATGGCGGCGGCGGCCTGCGGCGTGAAGACGGCCGCCGCCAGCATCGACAGGGCGCGCACCGGCATGAGCCAAGCATAGTTCGGCATCAGCGCCGACGCGGCATGGCCCACCGCGTACCAGAGCAGGCTCGCAGCAAGCAGCCGCCGCCTGTCGAAACCTTGGAGAGCCGCCGCAAGCAGGGGTGCGCCCAGGCACATGACGACCGCGGCGACCGCGATCAATTGACCGCCAAGCGCCACGCTCACCTGCAGCGAATGGGTCAGGTCGTTGAGCGCGCCGGCCACGACCATGACGCCGCAGCCGATGACGAAGTTGCCGAACATGAGCGCCCAGCGGGCGCCGCGCAGGGCGTGTTCGCCGCCCTGCGCCTCAGCCACGCAGCACTCGCAGCGCCTCGGGATTGATGATGTTCGTCGGCTCGCCCTTCACGAAGGCGATGACGTTGTCGAAGGCCTGGGCGAAGTAGGTTTCGTAGTTTTGCAGTTCCACGTAACCGAGGTGCGGTGTGCAGACCGCGTTCTCCAGGCGCAGCAGGGGCGTGCCTTGCATGATGGGTTCGCTCTCATAAACGTCGACCGCGGCCATGCCGGGGCGGCCGCGATTGAGCGCCGAGACGAGCGCGCCTTCGGCGATGAGTTCGGCCCGCGAGGTGTTGACGAACAGGGCACTCGACTTCATGCGCTGCAGGTCGTCGTGCGTGACGATGCCGCGTGTGCTTGGCACCAGGCGCAAGTGCAGCGAGAGCACGTCGCTGGAGGCGAAGAAGGCTTCGCGCGACTCGGCGGCCGTGCAGCCCTCGGAGACGGCACGAAGCCGCGAGGCCTCGCTGCCCCAGACCACCACGTTCATGCCAAAGGCGCGCCCGTAGCCGGCCACCAACTGGCCGATGCGGCCGTAGCCCCAGATGCCCAGCGTCTTGCCGCGCAGCACCATGCCGAGGCCGAAATTCGGCGGCATCGAAGCCGAGCGCAAGCCCGACTGCTGCCATGCGCCGTGCTTCAGACTGGCAATGTAGTGCGGCAGGCGCCGCATCGACGCCATGATGAGCGCCCAGGTCAACTCGGCCGGCGGCACCGCCGAGCCGACGCCTTCGGCGACCGCAATGCCCAGGCGCGTGCAGGTCTCGAGGTCGATGTGCGCGCCGACGCGACCGGTCTGTGCAATGAGCCTGAGCTTGGGCAGCTTCTCGAGCAACTGGCGCGGGAACTGGCTGCGCTCGCGGATCAGCACCAGCACTTCGGCGTCACGCAGCCGAATCGAAAGCTGACCGATGCCCTTGACGGTGTTGGTGAAGACCTTGGCGTTGTAGCCGTCGAGCTTGGCAGCGCAGGGAAGCTTGCGAACCGCGTCCTGATAGTCGTCCAGGATGGTGATGTTCATAAGGCCATATATGCCGGGATCAGCGCCCGATTGTGCATGTCGCAGACAAATCGGCGAGCGACCTGCCGTTGGAACTCGAGGCCTACCCGCCGCTTGCCGTTAGCATGGTTCTTCGCTCACACGAGGAGGCACCATGGCGCTCACCATGCATTCGGCATGCGTTCCGATCTACCTGAGCCTGCTGAGCAACCTCTCCAAGTGGTTGGACAAGGCCGCGGCTCACGCCCAGGCGCGCGGCTTCGATCCCGACAGCCTGCTCACTTCGCGGCTCGCCCCCGACATGCTGTCCTTGGCCAAGCAGGTGCAGATCGCCTGCGACAGCGCCAAGTTCGGCGTGGCCCGGCTGGCGGGCGTGGAGGCGCCGAAGTTCGACGACGTCGAGTCCAGCATCGTGCAACTCCAGCAGCGCATCGAGAAAACCGTCGCTTACGTCAAGAGCGTGCCGGCAGCACAACTCGAGGGCACCGAAGACAAGCCGGTGAGCGTGCCAGTGCGGGGCCGCGAGCCGCTGCAGTTCACCGGCGAGCAGTACCTCAAGCACTTTGCATTGCCCAACTTCTTTTTCCACGTGACCACCGCCTACGCGCTGCTGCGTCACAACGGCGTTGAACTCGGTAAATCGGACTACCTGCGCGGCAACTAAAGCGGCTTGTCAGTTGGCCATGAAGTGGCTGCTGCGTGGCGCGCTCGCCCTGGGCGTGCTGGCCGTGCTGCTCGCGGCGGTGGCGCTCGGCTACCGCCAACTGGCCCTGCCCAAGACCGAAGGTCTGCTGCACGCGAGCGGTTTGCGTGCCGGGCTGACGCTCGAGCGCGATGCGCACGGCATCCCGACCATCCGCGCTTCGTCGCCCGAGGACGCCTGGTTTGGCCTGGGCTTCGCGCACGCACAAGACCGGCTCTGGCAGCTTGAAACGCACAAGCGCATCGCCTCCGGGCGGCTGGCTGAAGCCTTCGGAGCCAATGCGCTCGACGCCGACAAGTTTTTGCGTGCCCTGGGCGTGCGTCGCAGCGCCCAGGCACAGTGGGAGAAGGCCGATCCGCAGGTGCGCAGCATGTTGATCGCTTACAGCGCCGGCATCAACGCCTTCTTGCGTGAGCATTTGCAAGCCAGGCCGCCGGAATTTTTGCTGCTTGGCGTCGAGCCCGAAGACTGGACCCCGGTCGACAGCCTGGGCTGGTCGATCATGATGGCCTGGGACCTCGGCGCCAACTGGGGCAGCGAACTGCTGCGCTTGCGGCTCTCGCTCGTGATGCCCACCGAGCGGATCGCGCAGTTGCTGCCGCCTTACCCGGGCGAACCAGCACTCGCAACGGCCGA
>JANONH010000292.1:0-1520 GCA_031420735.1 Methylibium sp. | reverse complement strand
GCGTCGCCAAAGAGACGTGCCTCGCCCGCTCGGCCATGGCCGGCCAGGCGCGAGCGGTCAAGCGCATGTTCGAGCGACCCCGCCAGCGCCGACAGGTCGGTGTAGCCCACGGTGGCCGAATTGCCGGCCAGTGAGTGCGCCAGCGCGACGGCGTTGTCCGACACGGCCGTGCGCTCGTGCTCCACGGCCCACTCGGCCAGCTCGGTGACCAGCCGTCGCGACAGCTCGTCGGCCTCGTTCAAGTAAATGTTGAACAGCGGAATGCTGATGCGCAGCGGCCCGATGACCTTGACCTGCTCGTCGGCCTCGGCGCTGGCGTCGTCAAGCGGCGCGGCTGGGTGAATGGGGATGTCGAGCGGCAGATCGAGTGACAGGTCGAGCGGCAGGCCCAGAGCTTCGTCCAGCGGCAGGTCGGCGAGCGCGGAGGCCGGTTCAGCAAGCGCCTGAGCGATGGGCTCGACGGCCTGCTCCAGGCTCGGCATGTCGTCGAGCAGCAGGTCTGGCGTCGCCACTTCTGCAGCGGCCGGGGCTGCGCCAAAGTCGAGGTCGAGCGCATCGAGGTCGATCTCAAGTGCCTCGACTTCGGGAGTCGGCACTGCAACGGGCGCGAGCACGGCCGCCGGCGCATCAAGCAGCAGGTCCAGCGGCTCAATGAGCAACGATGCGGGTGCGGGTGCAGGAATGGGTGGCTCGCCGAAATCGCCCAGGTCGAGCTCGAAACTCTCTGCGTCGGCCACTTCGGCTGTCGCCGCAGCTTCGGGCAGCGTGAGGTCAAGGTCGGCTGCGCTGGGCAGATCGGGCAGGCGCTGTGTCAGCGACTGCACCAGCACCGTGGTGGGCTCGATGTCGTCGTCGAAATCGGGCAGTGAAAGCTCGAACGCCAGATCAAGGTCGACGGCTGCTGCAGGGGCAGTCTCAGGCGCGGCCTCGGCCAGCGCCTCAGGGCTGGGCGGTGCTGACGCCGCCGCCGTGCGCGACAAGTCAAGCGTCGTGTCGCTTGCAGCCTCTGGTGGCGGAACCGCAGACGGAACCGCAGCCGCAGCCACCGGTGGCCGCGCCAGCATGACCGTTTTGTCGTCTGCTTCCGCCGTGGAGGGCAGGCTGATGATCACCCGCGTGTCGTCCAGACGCAATGCATCGGCCGCGCGCGCAACCGCGGCGCTCTGGTGGCCGTCATCACGGCCGGCAGCAATGGCTTCAACCCAGCTGCCCATGTAGGCCAGCGCTTCGCTGGTCAGCAGGCGCAGCGGCGTGTCCATGTGCGGCGCTTGCGCCAGACGGGCGTTGAACAGTTGTTCGCAAGACCAGGCGGCGTCGCCGAAGTCGCGCAGGCCCAGCATGCGCGAGCTGCCCTTCAAGGTATGGAAGGCACGCCGAACGGTGGTCATGTCCTGCGCGTTGTCGGCGGCGCTCAGCAGCCGCTCGACCGCAGCGCCGGCGTCGGCGATGACTTCGCGCGCCTCCTCAACGAAGATGTCGCGCATCTCCGGGTCGTCTTCAAGCCCGGTGCCGCCCAGTGG
>JANONH010000291.1:0-2107 GCA_031420735.1 Methylibium sp. | reverse complement strand
GGAAAGTCGCTCTGCAGCAGCGCCGCAGCACCGTGCAGATGCTCGGCGGAAATGTCGATCGGAACGAAGCGCCGCGCATGCGGCAAGGCGCCCAGCAGCGCACGGATCTTGCGGCTCGAACCCGCACCGAACTCCACCAGGTCGGCGCCCGGCCCGATCCACTCGGCCATCTCTTTGGCATGGCGCTCGAGCAAGGCAAGCTCGGTGCGCGTGGGGTAGTACTCGGGCAACTCGCAGATGCGGTCGAACAGCGCCGAGCCAGGGGCGTCGTAGAAGAACTTGGGCGCCACCGCACGCGGCTGCCGTGCCAGGCCGGCGAGCAACTCGCGCGCAAAGTCGCTGTCGACCACCGGCGCGCTTGACGCCGCAGTCGACGCGAGACCGCGCGTCGATTCGCCGCCGCGCAGCAGGGCCTTGCCAGCGCTCACGACAAGTCCTGCGCCAGGCGCAGGCCAGAGAACTGCCAACGCGCCGCAGGCGCAAAGAAATTGCGGTAACTCGGGCGTGCGTGGCCGGCGGGTGTGGCACAACTGCCGCCGCGCAGCACCAACTGCCCGACCATGAACTTGCCGTTGTATTCGGTCACAGCGCCCGTCATGGGCTTGAAGCCGGGGTAGGGGTCGTAGGAGGAGCGGGTCCACTCCCACACCTCGCCCTGCCCGCGCAAGACGCCGTCATTGGCGGCGGCCTCCCATTCAAACTCGGTCGGCAGCCGGGCGCCGGCCCACTCGGCGTAGGCGGCCGCCTCGTAGAAGCTGAGGTGGGACACCGGCTCATGCACGTGGACCTCGCGCACGCCGTGCAGCGTGAAGAGGCGGGGCGTCTCGGCAAGCTCGCCATCCGCTCCCAGCCAGTAGAGCGGGCGCTGCCAGCCTTGCGCCTGCACCATGGCCCAGCCATCGCTCAACCAGAACTCGGGCCGCGCGTAGCCGCCCTCGCGCATGAACCGCAGGTAGTCGCCGCAGCTCACCGGCTGGCTGGCGATGCGGTGCGAGGAGACCAGCACGCGGTGGCAGGGGGTCTCGTTGTCGAAGGCAAAGGCTGCGCAACCCTCAGCTTTGGGTGCGCCCACGCGGGCGAGGCCGCCGGGCCGCTCGACCCAGCCGCCGTCATCGGCGAGCGGCCGTGGGTGCACGGGCTCGCCACCGAGCGCAGGGTCGCCGAGCGGCGCATAGAGCGGGCGCAAGGGGTTCTGCCAGAGCAGATGCTTCACGTCGGTGAGCAACAGCTCCTGGTGCTGCTGTTCATGCTGCAAACCGAGCTCGAGCAGTGGCTCGAGCTCGGCCCAGGCGGCGGGCTCGGCGGAGTCGATCAGCGCCTGCATTGCCGAGTCGACGTGGGCGCGAAAGGCCAAGACCTCGTCGCACGACGGGCGGGTGAGCAGCCCGCTCTCGGCACGCGGCTGGCGCGGGCCGAGCGCCTCGTCATAGGAATTAAAGAGAAAGCCGTAGCGCTCGTCGAAGACGCGGTAGGCCCGACCGTGCGGCACGAGCAGCAGGGTCTCGAAGAACCAGCTGGTGTGAGCGAGGTGCCATTTGGTTGGGCTTGCATCGGGCATGGATTGCACGCATTGGTCCTCCGGCGACAGCGGCCGGGCCAGCCGCACCGAGTGTTCGCGCAGCGCTGTGTAGCGCTGCTGCCAAAGCGTTCGATCGGCGGCCGGGGCAAGGCGGCGTGACGTGGCAAGGGTTGGGCTCAATCGGCGGCTCCTGTAAAGCTTGGGTAGTTCGAATCGCTCGCCCCGCGCGGCATTGTCGGGGCTCTCATGGCCGAGGGCACACCGCGCGGCGTGAAGCCTGCGACTGGCAATCGGCGCGCCCGTGGGCATGTCGCTTGCCGATACGCCACCAATCCTTCTTTCCACCGGAGCCCCAATGACCGAAGTACGCAAGGGCCAGGCGCCCGACATGCTGGACCGCGAGAGTTTCTCCGAGCGCTTTCGCAACAACTTCGTCGACCCCGCCTATCGCGTCGAGAAAGAAGCGCTCGCACGCATTGAAGTGATTGCCTGGGAAGCCTTTCAAGAGGGGCGAAAGGCGCCTTTTTCGAGCCCAGCCGGCGAAGGCTACGCCGACCCGCAGTACGAACTTTCGGACGAATGGCGCGC
>JANONH010000290.1:0-1819 GCA_031420735.1 Methylibium sp. | reverse complement strand
CCACAGCCGCCCAACCGAACTGAACCGGTAGGAAGACCATCATGAACACGCAGAGCCAGCGACGCATAGGGAAAAGTCTAGCAGCGCAGCGCGCCGGTTCGCGCTTCGAGCGCGGCAGCCGCCGACACGGCCCGTGCGCGCGTGGCGTCTGGCACGAAGTTCACGGATAACTCCGCCAGACCGAGTGGCGGCCGTCGCGGGCCACGAGCAGCACATCGTAGGGCTCGGACTTGTTGCCGTAGGCGGGGCCGTCCATGCCGGGCGAACCGAGCGGCATCGCCGGCACCGCCAAGCCCACCGCCTGCGGCCGCTCGGCAAGCAGACGCTTGATCTCGCGCGCCGGCACATGCCCCTCGATGGCATAGCCGCCGACCAGCGCCGTGTGGCAGGCGCCGAGCGCGAGCGGCATGCCCAGGCGCGCGCGTGCATCGGTGTTGCCGCTGTCGATGCTTTTCACCTCGAAGCCATTGGCCTCGAGGTGCGCGACCCAGTCCTTGCAGCAGCCGCAGGTCGGCGATTTCCACACCTGCACCAGCGGGCGCGCGGCCGTTGCAGCGACCGCCGGCCAGGCCCCGACCAGCGAAGCGGCAGCGCTTGCGAACAGCGCCGCAACCAGGCGCCTGCGCTTCACTTGGACACCCCCGTGGCTGCCGCAGCCGGCTTGCCGGCGGCCTTGGCGACCTGCACCGCGCCCTTCATGCCGGCCTCGAAGTGGCCGGGCTCGAGGCAAGCGAACGACACTTTGCCGGCCCGGGTGAAGTGCCAGACGATCTCGCCGCTCTTGCCGCCCGCCAGGCTCACCATATTGGGCTCGGCGTCGTCGTGCTTCATGTCGGGGTTGGCCAACATGTGCTTGTGGTGGTCGGAGAGTTCCCGGGCGGTGCCAAGCACCATCTCGTGCTCGAGCTTGCCGGAGTTGCTGACGAGGAAGCGCACCGTCTCGCCCTGGCGCACCTTGACGCTGGCGGGCGTGAAGCGCATGGCGTCGCTCATGTCGATCTTGACCGTGCGCGTGGCCTTGGCGGCGACGCCCGGCTCGCCGATGGCCGACTGCCGCTCGGCGTGGTCGTGGCCCTTGGCGTGGACGCCATGTTGGTGGCCCGCCGCGTCGCCAGCGGCGTTGCCTGTGGCACAGGCCGCAGCGAGGCCGAAGGCCGCGAAAGCGCGCAGCGATGTGCTGCGGATCGTCATCGTCATCAGCTTATCGCAGTTCATTCTCAAAGCTCCTCGGGTGGGGTCAGTGACCTGAATGCCCGCCCTGCGGCGACGGCTTGCGGATTTGCACCTCGACCTCAGGGTCGGCGGGTTTCTTCTCGTGCATGCGGTGGTCGACTCCCGCCGTGCCTTTTGGTTCGGCCTGCACGGCGCGCTGCGGCTCGGCCAGCGCGCCGGTCCACTCGTAGGCCGTGGTGCCGGGCGGCTGTTTGTACCAGCCCGGGTCGGCGTAGTCGCCCGTCTTCTGGTCGGCGCGCACCTTGAGCACGGTGAACATGCCGCCCATTTCCAGGCTGCCGAAGGGGCCCTCGCCGCCCATCATGGGCAGGGTGTTGTCGGGCAGTTGCATGTGCATCTCGGCCATGTCACTCATGCCGCGCTCGCCCATGGCCATGTAGTCGGGCACCAGCTGCGTGATGCGTTCGGCCACGCCTCGGTGGTCGACGCCGATCATGGTGGGCAGGTTGTGGCCCATGGCGTTCATGGTGTGGTGGCTCTTGTGGCAGTGGAAGGCCCAGTCGCCTTCGGCGTCGGCGGTGAAGTCGATCTGGCGCATTTGCCCCACCGCCACGTCGGTCGTCACCTCGGGCCAGCGCGCCGCCCG
>JANONH010000289.1:0-7742 GCA_031420735.1 Methylibium sp. | reverse complement strand
TCGAACACCACCCTGAATGGAGATGACCAACATGACTGCCGCGACACAGGCCACCCGAGAAGCTGGCGCAAAGCCGACCACCGAGCTCGACGCGATCATCATCGGCGCCGGGTTCTCCGGCATGTACATGCTGAAATCGCTGCGCGACAAGCTCGGCATGAAGGTGAAGGTGATCGAGGCCGGCACGGGCGTTGGCGGCACTTGGTACTGGAACCGCTACCCCGGCGCGCGCTGCGACTCGGACGCCTACATCTACTGCTACACCTTCGACAAGAACCTGCTGCAGGAATGGGAATGGTCCGAGCGCTACCCCGAGCAGGACGAAATCCTGCGCTACCTCGAACACTGCGCCAATCGCTTCGACCTGAAGCCCGACATCCAGTTCGGCACCCGGGTCACCGAGACGGTTTACGACGAAAAGACCAAGCTCTGGACCGTGCGCACCGACAAAGGCGACGTCGTCTCGGCGCGCTTCGTCATTGCCGCCGTCGGCAGCCTCTCAGCGACCAACGTACCAAAGTACAAGGGCCTCGATTCGTTCAAGGGCAGGGCCTACCACACGAGCCAGTGGCCGCACGAAGGCGTCGATTTCACCAACAAGCGGGTCGCCGTCATCGGCACCGGAGCCACCGCGGTCCAGGCCATTCCCGAAATTGCGCAGCAGGCCAAGCACCTGACAGTGTTTCAGCGCACCGCCAGCTACTGCGTGCCGGCGCGCAACGGCAAGGTCGATCCCGAAGTGGCAAAGGCCCGCAAGGCCGACTACGACGGCGTGGTCAAACGCACCCGCGAATCCTTCTTCGGCCACGACCTCCACTTCATTCAGCAGTCGGCGCTGGCCGTTACGCCCGCGGAGCGCGAGCGTGAGTTCGACAGGATGTGGGACGTGGGTGGCTTCCCCTTCTGGCTCGGCAACTACAAAGACATCTTCATCAGCCAGGAAGCCAATGAGCTGTGCGCCGACTACCTCAAGGGCAAGATCCGCAAAGCGGTCAACGACCCGGCCGTGGCCGAAAGACTGATCCCCAAAGGCTACCCCTACGGCACCAAGCGCCAGCCGCTGGACACCAACTACTTCGAAACCTTCAACAAGGACAACGTGCTGCTGGTCGATGCCAGCACCGACGGCCCGATCGAGGAGTTCACGCCCAAGGGCATCCGCGCCGGCGGCAAGGAATACGAATTCGACATCATCGTCATCGCCACCGGCTTTGACGCGTTGACCGGCCCGCTGAAGAATCTTGGCATCAAGGGCCGCGGCGGCAGGTCACTGACCAAAGAGTGGGAGGACGGCCCGGAGACCTACCTCGGCTTGACGGTGTCGGGCTTCCCGAACCTGTTCACGATCACCGGCCCGCAAAGCCCCTCGGTGATGTCGAACATGCCGGTGTCGATCGAGCAGCACGTCGAGTGGGTCACCGACTGCATCGACCACATGCGCCGCAACAAGCTCACGACGCTCGAGGCGACGCCGCAGGCGCAAGAGCAATGGGTCGCGCATGTCGCCGAGATTGCCAACCTGACGCTGATGACCAGCGCCAACTCCTGGTACATGGGAGCAAATATCCCCGGCAAGCCGCGCAGGTTTCTGCCCTACCTTGGCCCGGAAGGCGTCGGTGGCTACCGCAAGAAGTGCGACGAGGTCGCGGCGAACGGCTACGAAGGCATCGCGTTTTCTTGAGCCGCCGAATCGATGCGCCTAGGAGCCTGTGAGGTGCGTATCGAACTTTGCAGGAGCCGCCCGCTGCGGACCTGCACGGTGGGCAATAAGGGGCTGGGGGCCAAGATGAGCTGCTTGGCCTCACGCGAGATTCACCGGGCCTATCTCGATGTGCGGCACCATGGCGTTGCCCAACGCCAACGCCATGGTGCGCGCGGCCAGCGCCGGCATGATGTGATCGGCCACGTCGCCCACAGCGCAGCGACCGAGATCGCCATGCAGCGTTCGCCGGCCGAGCCGCAAGCGGCGCCGATGAGCGCGTCTATGCTTTGTTCAAGGTCGGCGTCGGGCATCACCACCATGTGGTTCTTGACTCGACCGCCAACCATGCCGTCCTGCCGATGGTTTCCAGCAAGAAGCGCAGGCGCGCGCGGCCGAAGGCGGAGCCGGTGCGCGGTGGTGTTGCTCGGCTCGCTGGCAAGCGCCTCGGCGGGCTGAGGGTCTGGCGATTGGGCCGTGCGTTCAAACCGTCGGCGGGGCCGATGTCGCGGCGGGTACGACAGGTGGCACAGGGCTCGCGGTGACTGTCGATGCCTTGACGCCGCGTGCGGGGGCGACACCGTTGCCGAAGACAGGCAGCACCAACAGCCACGGCGGGCGCCACACGACTTGACGAGGGTTCAGACACCGCCCCCCTCTAAAGGGGGGCCTTGACCTTCACGATTTTGTAATTGATAGTGCCGCGGGCGGATGCTCCTCATTCGAGATGCCCGCGTTTAGCGAACAAACCAGAACGTATGCGCGGATTTGCGGCGCAGAAGTTGCTAGTGCGCCGCCCGCTATCTCTACTCGATCAACCCCAGGAGACGGAAATGAAGACAGCATCGATTGGAATGACACTGGCGATTGCAAGCGTGGTTGCAAGTTCATCGCTATACGCGAACGAGGGCAAGACGCGACGCGCTTATGACGTGTGTGTCAATGCAGTTACTGCACCTGGCGATGCAGTTCTCACGCATTTCCCCCCGCTGATTGGCGATCAATTAACCGTCGTGGGCATGATCTTGCCCGCTGGTACCGTGCCCAGCGACGGTACCGGTGATGCGACTTGCGTCAGCTATGCCGCCAGCAAAATCGGAACGTTCTTCGTCAACGGCACTTTTGTCGGTGACTTTGGCGGACAGTTCCTGCCTCAGGCTGCAGTTGACGACCTGGCCTACGTGAACTGGCATTTCCGGATTGATGGTCTCGGCGCCTTCGATACGACAGGCCCAGTCAAGCGATTCGTTCTGGGTGGAACCTACCCGCAGACGATTACCGGCGGGACGAAGAAATTCCGCGGCGTGAAGGGCGAATTGACCGTCCAGCAGCTTGGCGCGGGCGGGTTCCAGTTCCGGGCATTCCTGCCTGAGAAAGACTGACGTCGCGCAGAGACTGTTTCGTCGTGATGCAGGAACAGGCAGACCCAAGCCGGCGCCATCAGCAGGACCGAGGTGACCTGGCGCCGTGTCATGCCGCCCAATCACGCGCTGCGATTGCGCATCCAGTCGGCGGTGTTGGCAAACGACGCCTCGAGCCGTGTGGCCAGAAGCGGATCGACCTCGCGTTCGCGCAGCGCCTGCGCCATGCAGGCTAGCCACTGGTTGCGTTCGAGCACGCCGATCGAGTACGACAGGTGGCGGGCGCGCAGGCGCGGGTGGCCGTGCTGCTGCACGTAGAGGTCGGGGCCACCCATCCAGCCGCTGAGAAAGGCGAACAGCTTTTCGCGTGAGCCTGCGGTGCTGTCGGGGTGCAGCGCTCGCAGTTCGCCGTAGGCGGGCTCGAGCTCCATCAGGTCGTAGAAGCGCTCGACCAGCGCATGCACCGCATCGGCGCCGCCGATCCATTGGTAGGGGCTGCGCGGGTCGCGCTCTTCGATGGTGGAGAGTTCGGACATGGTGGCCGCCGTGCGTTCAGGGCAAAAAGAGCGCCTGCAGATCGTTAAGGAAATCCAGGCCGCGCTCGCTTGGCCAGACGCGCTTGAAGTCGCGCTGGATCAAGCCCTTGGTTTCAGCCTGGGCCAGTGCGGCTTCGATCGTCTCGAGGCCCAGGCCCGTGCGCTCGAAGAAGCGCACCAGCTCGAAGCCGTCTTTGAGCCGCAGCGCATTGAGCATGAACTCGAACGGCAACTCGTGCGGCCCGACCACGCGCTCGCTGGAAACGGCCTGCCCTTCGAGCGCCCGCGCCATGTAGGCCGCGGGCTCGCGCCAGCGCGTCTGGCGCACGATGCGCTCGGCGAAGCTGAGCTTGCCGTGCGCCCCGGCGCCGATGCCGAGGTAGTCGCCGAAGTTCCAGTAGTTGAGGTTGTGCACCGAGCGGTGGCCGGCGCGCGCGTGGGCCGACACTTCATAGCGCGCGAGGCCGGCCGCGCCGAGCAGGTCGCCGATGCGGTCTTGCATGGCGAAGGCGGTGTCGTCGTCGGGCAAGCCAGCGGGCGGCTGGCGCGCGAACGCGGTGTTGGGCTCCAGGCTCAGGTGGTATGCGCTCAGGTGCGGCGGCTCGAAGGCGAGCGCTTGGCGCACATCGGCCTCGCAGTCTTGCAGGCTTTGGCCCGGCAACGCGTACATGAGATCGAGGTTAAAGGTCTCGAAGGCCTGCGCGGCTTCGCTGGCGGCGGCCAGGGCTTGCGCGGCGTCGTGCACGCGCCCGAGTGCGCGCAGCTTGTCGTCGCTGAAACTCTGCACGCCCAGCGAGAGCCGCGTGACGCCGGCCGCGCGGTAGGCCTTGAAGCGCTCGCGCTCGAAAGTTCCAGGGTTGGCCTCGAGCGTGATCTCGCAGCCGGGCTCGAGCGGCAGCCGCGCCCGCACGTCGGCAATGAGCCGCTCCACCGACTCGGGCGAAAACAGGCTGGGCGTGCCGCCGCCAATGAAGACGCTGACGACGCGGCGGCCCCACACCTGCGGCAAGGCGGCTTCGAGGTCGCAGCGCAAGGCCTCGAGGTAGCGCGCCTCGGGCGGCTGGCCGCTCGCGAATTCGTGCGAGTTGAAGTCGCAGTAGGGGCACTTCTTGAGGCACCAGGGCAAGTGCACGTAAAGCGAAAGCGGCGGCAAAGCGGCCAGCGCGACCTGCCCGCGCGGACGCCGCAACCCACGGATGTCGATGCGCTCCACGCGCCCGCCCGCTTTGCCCCCGCCGGCTTGCACGAAGCAGCCTTTCAGCGCGGCCAGCGCGCCCGCATGACCGCGAGCATCTCGCGTGCGGCCAGGGCGCGGTGGCTGAACGCGTTCTTTTCGTCGGCCGCCAGTTCGGCCACGCTCTTTCCGAGCGCCACGACGAACACGAGCGGGTCGTAGCCGAAACCGCCCTCGCCGCGCGGCGCCTCGAGGATGCGGCCTTCCCAGCGCCCGACGGCGATGAGCGGCTCAGGGTCGGCCGCGTGGCGCACAGCCACCAGCGTGGCAACGAACGCCGCTCGGCGGTCGCTGCAGCCCAGCATGCGCTCGAGGAGCAGGCGGTTATTGGCGGCGTCCTGCAGCCGACGCCGGCTTTCGCGGTCGCCGCCCGCGGCCACTGGCGGCGCATAGCGGGCCGAGGCCACGCCGGGTGCCCCGCCCAGGGCCTGCACGCACAAGCCCGAGTCGTCCGCAATCGCCGCCAGGCCGCTGGCTGCCGCCGCGTGGCGCGCCTTGGCCAGCGCGTTCTCCACGAAGCTCGGGTGCGGCTCGGCGGCTTCGTCGATGCCCAGGTCGGACTGCGCTTGCAACACGCGGCCAACCGGCGCCAGCAAGGCTTGCAACTCGGCAAGCTTGGCGCGGTTGCCAGACGCCAAGACGAGCCGTGCGCCCGGCATGAGCGCCCCGGCCATTACCGTGGGTCCGGTTGCGCCAATTGGAGCGCTCAAAGCCGTATCCAGGTTCAGCCGTGCAGCGCGCGGCGCTGCGCCTCGATGAGCTGCGCGATGCCCAGCTCGGCGAGTTGCAGCAGGCGGTCCATCTCGGGTCGCGTGAAGGCTGCGCCCTCGGCCGTGCCCTGCACTTCGATGAAGTGGCCCTGGCCGGTCATGACGACGTTCATGTCGGTGTCGCAGGCGGAGTCTTCGGTGTATTCCAGGTCGAGCAGCGGCGTGCCCGCAACGATGCCCACGCTCACCGCGGCCACCGAACCGGTGAGCGGCGAGGCGGCGAGCTTGCCGCATGCGAGCAGCCAGCTCACGGCGTCGTGCGCGGCCACGTAGGCGCCGGTGATGGCCGCAGTGCGGGTGCCACCGTCGGCCTGCAGCACGTCGCAATCGATCTGGAGGGTGCGCTCACCGAGCGCCTTCATGTCGAACACGGCGCGCATGGAGCGGCCGATCAGGCGCTGGATCTCCTGCGTGCGGCCGCTTTGCTTGCCGCGCGCCGCCTCGCGGTCGCTGCGCGTGTGGGTGGCCCGCGGCAGCATGCCGTATTCGGCGGTGACCCAGCCCTCGCCCGAACCGCGCTTGAAGGGCGGCACTTTTTCCTCGACCGAGGCGGTGCAGAGCACCTTGGTGTCGCCGAAGGCGACCAGCACCGAGCCCTCGGCATGCTTGGTGTAGTGGCGCTCGATGGACACGGGGCGCAACGCGTCGGCTGCGCGCCCCTGGGTGCGAAGGTAGGTCATGGGCAAGTCGGAAGTAAAAAGGGAAGGGGCAAGGGCTGCCGCTCGCGCACGCAGGCGCGAGGTGCCTCAGGGCTTCTTGTGCTGCGAAGAGCGCTGGATGGCTTCGTTGATCTCGCGGATCGAGCGCTCGATCTCGGCGTCGTCGAGGTCGTCGGGGTCGTTGGCGCCGCCGCCCATGCTGGCCTGGATGGTGGAGGCGAACACCTCGTCGCCGAGGGTCTGGGTGGAGACGGTGGTCACCTCCACGTCTTCGGCGGCTTCCCACTCGACCGCAAGGAGGGTGACGTTGTCGCTCTTGGCGCCGCCCTTGCGCAGCGCCTGCTCGACCAGCTCGGGCACCGAGTCGGAGATGGAGCGCGAGGTCAGTTGCTTGGTAATGATGTCGTCGCTCACGGTGCCCCAGAGGCCGTCCGAGCAAAGCAGCAGGCGGTCGTGTTGCTGCAGGATGAGCGGGCCCACGGTGTCGACCACCGGCTTGCCGGGGCTGCCCAGGCAGGTGAAGAGCACGTTGCGGTTGAATCGCTCGCCCATCGGCACCACTTGCGACATGGTGTGCTGCAGCTCGGAGTAGGAATGGTCGCGCGTACGGGCAACGAGCTTGTCGCCGCGCACCAGGTAGAGGCGCGAGTCGCCGCAGTGCGCCCAGTAGGCGGCGTTGCCTTGCAGCACGCAGGCAACGATGGTGGTGCGCGGCGTGTCGATCAGCGCTTTTTCGGTGGCGTAGCGGATGAGCTGGTGGTGGCCCGCGATGATGGCGTCGTGCAAGAAGCGCATCGGGTCCTTGAGCACCGGCTTGGCGTCGCGCTGGAACATGGCCGCCAGGGTTTGCAGCGCGAGCTGCGAGGCGACCTCGCCCTCCGGGTGGCCGCCCATGCCGTCGGCGAGCGCGAACAGGCCCGAATCGCGCGTGTAGCAATAGCCCATGCGGTCTTCGTTCTTGTCGCGGCCGCCCTTGCGGCTCACCTGGTAGACGGAAAACCGCATGGTCGGGTGCTCAGGCCTTGACGCCGGTCTTGATGTTTTCGAGCTGCAACTTCAGCCTCTCGCTGAAACTGAGCTTGGTGTAGCGGCGCTCGGTTTCGCGGGCCAGTTCCTTTTGCAGCGCGAACACGCTTTGTGGCCGCGACAGCGGGTCGAGCGACATGCACCACTCGGTGACCTCGATGAGGTTGTCGGAGTAGACATTGCGCAGGCGCGAGAGCGACAGGCCCAGGCGGTCTTTCTCCACGCGCTGCGGGGCGTCGTTGGGCGGGTAGCCTTGCATGCACGCGTAGATGCAAGAGCCGATGGCGTAAATGTCGGTCCAGGGGCCGAGCGTGCCGTCGCGGCGGTACATCTCGGGCGCGGCGAAACCCGGCGTGTACATCGGGCGGATGAAGTTGCCTTCTTTGGAGAGCACCTCGCGCGCGGCACCGAAATCGAGCATGACCGCCTTGTTCTCGTTGGTCACGAAGATGTTGGC
>JANONH010000288.1:0-3659 GCA_031420735.1 Methylibium sp. | reverse complement strand
CGACAGCGGGCCGGGCATCTCCGAGGCCGTGCTGCCGCGCCTGTTCGAGCCTTTCTTCACCACCCGATCGCGCTCCAACGGCACCGGCCTGGGCCTGGCCATCAGCCGCGAAATCGTGCTCGAACACGCTGGCACGCTGGTTGCGGAGCCCGCAGCGCAGGGGGCTCGTTTTCGCGTCAAACTGCCGCGCGCCTTGCCATGAACGAGGCTTTGCCAAGCGGCCCCGCACCGCCGCACGTCCTGGTCGTCGACGACGACCATGGCGTGGGCGACTGCATCGAGCTGCTGCTGCAGGGCCGCGGCTACGCCTGCGTGGTCGTGCGCAATGCCACCGACGCACTGCGGCAGGTCGCGGCCTGGGAGTTCGACCTCGTCATCACCGACCTGCGCCTGCCCGACGGCAGCGGGCTCGAAGTGCTCGCCGCGGCGCGCGCGGCGCACAGCCAGACGCAGGTCATCCTCATGACGAGTTTCTCGTCGGTCGAAAGCGCCATCGAAGCCCTGCGCCGCGGCGCCAGCGACTACGTCATCAAGCCCTTCGACAACGACGACTTCTTGTTCTGCGTCGAGCGGGCGCTCGACGAGCGGCGCACGCGCCGGGAAAACGTGGCGCTCAAGCGCAGCCTGCGCAAGGCCTTCGACCAAAACGAAATCGTCGGCCAAAGCGAAGGCATCAAACGGCTGCTGGCCCTGATCGCCCGCGTGGCCGACACCGACGCCAACGTGCTGATCCAGGGCGAGAGCGGCACCGGCAAGGAACTGGTGGCGCAGGCCATCCACTTCCACGGCAACCGCGCGAACCGGGCCTTCGTGCCGGTGAACTGCGGCGCCATCCCCGGCGAGCTGATCGAGTCCGAGCTGTTCGGGCACGCCCGCGGCGCTTTTACCGGCGCCGCCACCGCCAGCGAGGGCCTGATCCGCGAAGCCGGTGGCGGCACCCTGTTCCTCGACGAAATCTCGGAGATGCCGCTCAACACGCAGGTCAAACTGCTGCGCGTGATCCAAGAACGCCAGGTGCGCCCGCTCGGCTCGGCCCAGAGCTACCAGACCGACGCGCGCTTCGTGGCGGCGAGCAACCGCAACCTCAAAGAAGGCGCCGAGAGCGGCAGCTTTCGCGCCGACCTCTTCTACCGCTTGAACGTGATCACCATCACCGTTCCGCCGCTGCGCGAGCGGGGCGCCGACATCGAGCTGCTGGCCCACCGTTTCATGCTGCAGTTCAGCCGCAAATTCGGCCGCCACGTGCGCGGCATGCGGGACGATTTCATCGAGCTGCTCAGGCGCTACAGCTGGCCGGGCAATGTGCGCGAGCTGCGCAACGTCATCGAGCGCGCCGTAATTCTTGCCGAGGGCGAATGGCTCACCACCGCCGAGCTTGAAGACATGATCGCGCTGCCGGCACCCGACACGCTCGTCCTCAAGCTCGAAGGCGCGCCGCTGTCCATCGAGGAATACATCCGCGAAGTGATCACGCTCTACCAGGGCAGCCACAGCGAGACGGCCTTGGCCGCCATACTGGGCATCGGGCGCAAGGCACTGTGGATGCGCCGGCGCAATTGGGGCCTCTACCGCGACGCCGAGCGCGCGCCCGAGGCGCCCGATCCGGCGCGCCCGCGCAGGCTCTCGCCGTGACGCGGGCGCGGGCAAATCGGCACCACGGAGCAAACCAATGAGCAAGCCAGTCGCAGCGACCACGACCCCCTTTGCGGTGCTTTCGCAGACCGCATTCTTCGAGGGCCTGACGCCCGAGCGCTTGCACCGCGTTGCTGCCCTGAGCAGGCTGCAAGAGTGCACTGAAGGCGAGCTGGTCTATCGCATCGGCGACTCGGCCGCCACCGTCTACGTGCTGGTGAGCGGCATGGTGCGGCTGGCCATCGGCATGGGCAGCCGCCAAGCGAGCGCGGGCGATGTGCTGCGCCGCGGCGACGTCTTCGGCTGGGCCGCGCTCACGCCGACCTCGCGCGTGCGCATCGCCACCGCTTCCTGCCTCTCGCCCTGCACCTTTCTGGCCATCGACGGCGCCGGCCTGCTCACCCTCATGGAGGCCGACCACACGCTCGGCTTTCGCCTGGCCACGCAGCTCAACCGCCTCGTCACCGGCACGCTCACGACGTTTGCGGCGGGCTGAGCGGCGAGGCCCCTGCCATTACGCGAAGCGCAGCGCCACGCCGACCCCCACCGCCACGCACAGCACGCCGACAACGCGCCGCAGCGTTGCGGCATTCACGGCATGAGCGAGCTTGACGCCAAGCACCACGCCCAGCACCTCGAGCAGCGTCAAGATCGCCGCCAGGTGGAAGTCGATCTGCCCGTGCACCAGGTTGCCGGCGCTGCCCGAGATCGCTGCAAGCACCTGCACCACCTGGCCGGCACCGACCGCAGCCAGCGCCGGGAAGCCCAGCAGCACCATGATCGGCACCGAGATCGCGGGCCCGCCCACACCGGTGAGTCCGGAGCCGAAGCCGGTCGCTGCGCCAACGGCAAACAGCAGCCAGCGGCGGGCGCCGGGCCGGCCTGCCAAGGGCGCCGGGCGGCCGGCGCGGTGGCCGAGCAGCGTGTAGAGCCCCGCCAGCGTGATGAGCAGCGCCAGGATCAGCGCCAACACCTGGGCGTCGACGCGAGAGTTGACCCAGGCACCCACGAAGCCGAACAGCGCGCCACCGGCACACAAGGGCAGGGTGAGGCTCCAGTCGATGCTGCCGCGGCGCTGGAACAGCACGCTGGCCACGAGGCCGGTGAACACGAAGGTGAACAGCGCGGTCGCCATCGACGCATGCATCGAGAGCGGCGTGAGCCAGGCCAGCGCCGGAATGAGCAAAACGCCGCCCACGCCGACCGCGCCGATCAGCACGCCCACCAGCACCGCAATCGTGGCCAGCCAGATCATGCCCAAGAGCCGGCGCAGCGCCTGCGTGCCGCTCGCGCGGCTGCGCGCCGGAGCCGGGCGTTTCGATTCGAAACGCGCACGGGTTTCATAAAGAAACGCCGCGCCGCAAAACCGCCTGGGTATACCCTTCTTGAAACAACACAGCCGTTCGGCGGTAGCCGGTTTGAAGGCTCGAGACGCGGGTCGACGAGCGGGCACGAAGCGTGCAACATACTCGCACCGAGGGCTGCAGCCACCTGGCGCCGGCCCGCCTCACCGCTCATTGCTCACCGCTCATTGCTTCACGCCCTTTCACGGAGTCAGACATGTCACGCAATTCGGACCAATGGAAAGAGCGACCCGGCTTCCCCGACACCCATTACGTCAGCACCGAGATATACACCAGCGCGGAGATCTTTCGCGAGGAGCAAGAGAAGGTCTTCAACAAGTGCTGGATCATCGCCTGCCACGAATCCGAACTGCCCGGCGCCTACGACTACCGCACCTTTAACCACCCGGGCGGCGCGCCACTCATCGTCATTCGTGGCGAAGACTCGAAGGTGCGCAGCTTCTACAACATCTGCCCGCACCGCGGCAACACCTTGCTCTACGACCCGGTGGGCAATGCCAAGCGCATCACCTGCATCTTCCATGCGTGGTCGTTCAATGCCAAGGGCGACTGCATCGACATCTCGCGCGCCAAGCAGGGCTACCAAGAGCGCTTCGGCTGCGAGCAAGCGGGGCTGCGCGAAGTCAAGACCGAGATCGGCTTCGGCGGCTTCGTGTGGGTCAA
>JANONH010000287.1:0-3719 GCA_031420735.1 Methylibium sp. | reverse complement strand
TCGCCCCAGCGGCGCACTTCGAGGTTGCCGTGCTCGTCGGCGCCGACGGGCACGCCCGGCTGCGGCAGGTTGGGCAGCAGCATGAGCAGCGCGCTCAACTCGGACTGCACGGCCTCGAGCCGTTTGGCGCTGGCCGCGAGTGCTTCGCCGATGCCGCCCACTTCGGCCATCACGCCTGCGCCGTCTTGGCCCTTGGCCTTTAGCTGCCCGATCTGTTTGCTGAGTTGGTTGCGCTTGGCCTGCAGCTCTTCGGTGCGCGTCTGGATCGCTTTGCGCTCGGCCTCGAGCGCGCTGAACCGCAGCACGTCGAGAAAGCGCTGCGGCGACTGGCGCGACTCGAGCCTCGCCACGACGCCCGGCAAGTCTTTGCGCAGCAGGTTGATGTCGAGCATGAAGCTGTCCCCGGTACGCGAAAGCGCGCAATTCTAGGCGGCGTGCGGCGGCCCTTGCTCAGGCACCCGGGTGCCGCTCGAGAGAGCCTGCTTCAAGCCTTTTGGCATGGGAAAACTCACGGTCTCCTGCACCCCGGCCACCGAACGCACCGACACCGCACCGAGTGCACGCAGGCGCTCGATCACCTGTTGCACCAGCAGTTCGGGCGCCGAGGCGCCGGCCGTGAGGCCCACGCGGCCGTGGCCGTCGAACCAGCCGGGCTGCAGGTCGTCGGCCGAGTCGACCATGTAGGCGGGCGTGCCCATGCGCTCGGCGAGCTCGCGCAGGCGGTTGCTGTTGGAGCTGGTGGGGCTGCCCACCACCACCATCACGTCCACGCCGGGCGCCATGAGCTTGACGGCGTCCTGGCGGTTTTGCGTGGCGTAGCAGATGTCCTGCTGTTTGGGCTCGCGCACCTGCGGGAAGCGCCGCTTCACGGCCGCGAGGATCTCGGCCGCGTCGTCCACCGACAGCGTGGTCTGTGTCACCACCGCCAGTTTTGCGGGCCGATCGACCTGCACGCGCTCGACGTCGGCGACGTCCTCGACGAGGTAGATGCCTTGGGACAACTGGCCCATGGTGCCTTCGACCTCGGGGTGGCCCTTGTGGCCGATCATGATGAACTCGAAGCCGTCTTTGGCGAGCTTGGCGACTTCGACATGCACCTTGGTGACGAGCGGGCAGGTGGCGTCGAACACCAAAAAACCGCGCGCCGCCGCTTCGTCGCGCACCGCGCGGCTCACGCCGTGGGCGCTGAACACGAGTGTCGCGCCGGGCGGCACGTCGGCCAGGTCTTCGATGAAGATTGCGCCCTTGGCCTTGAGGTCGTTGACCACGTAGGTGTTGTGCACGATTTCGTGGCGCACGTAGATCGGCGCGCCGAACTTCTCGAGCGCGCGCTCGACGATCTCGATCGCGCGGTCCACGCCCGCGCAAAAGCCGCGTGGCTCGGCAAGCAGCACGTCAGTGATGCCGTGGCCGCGGCTGCCAGTGTGGGTTTCAGTCATTTGTTTACCTCGATGGGGCTTGCGGTGAATTCCGATTTGATCGAATTCGGCCTGCGATCCCCGCTGCGCGGGGCCCCTCTTTCGGCCTCATTCGATCACCCCTATCACCTCCACCTCAAACCTCACCGCTTGGCCGGCAAGGGGGTGGTTGAAGTCGAAGGTGGCCCAGTCCTCGGCGGCGGGGCCGAGTTCGCGCAGCACGCCGGCGAAGCTGCCGCGGCCGTCGGGCGTGGGGAACTGCACCACGTCGCCCACCGCGTAGCGCTCGTCGGGGTCGCCGTGTTTGCGCAGTACGGTGAAGGCCACGCGTTGCACGAGATCGGGGTTGCGGGCGCCGAAGGCTTCGCCGGCGGCCAGCTCAAAACTGGCGCGGGCGCCCTCTTCCATGCCGATGAGGCGCTGCTCCAGCGCCGCGGCGAGCACGCCGGTGCCCAGCGACAGGGTCGCGGGCGTGTCGCCGAAGGTGTTGACCAACTCGCTGCCGTCGGGCCCCGAGAGCCGGTAGTGCAAGGTCAGGAAAGATGCCGAATGAACGCGTGACAAGACTCGGGCCTCGCTTGGATAGACTGCAAAGTATTGGCGCGCCGCCAAGTCCGGCACCGCACTCGGCATTTTCGCACCCCCTTATAAACCCAGTTCCGGCAGTCGATCGCTTGGCACCGCTGGCAGCACCGCATGAACTCCGACTGCCGACCCTCCGCTCGCCTTCACCAACTGGGTGAGAGCGCTTGCCACCCCATCGGGCCGCGCTGCGGCACGCTGGCTGCGTTGCCCCTCCTTGCGGGCATGAGCCCACAACGTTGTCGCCTTGCCAGCGCACCGCAGCACGGCCCGCTCGGGCGCGTTCAACTGCCGAGTCGAGCTTGAAGAACCTTCCTGCCGAGATGCGCCCGAGGGAAAAGCTGCTGGCACGCGGCCCGGGTGCGCTGGCCGACGCCGAGTTGCTGGCGCTGCTGCTGCGCACCGGCGTGGCCGGCCAGGGCGTGCTGCAGATGGCGCAGGCGCTGCTTGATCGCTTTGGCGGGCTGTCCGGTCTGCTGGCGGCGGACGCATCGGCGCTTTGCAACATCAAGGGCCTGGGTCCGGCCAAGCGCGCGGAGTTGCAGGCGGTGCTCGAGCTCGCGCGGCGCAGCCTCGCCGCACGCATGAGCGCAGCACCGCTCTTCTCTTCGCCGCAGATCGTGAAAGACTATTTGCGCCTGCAGCTCGCAGCCCGCGAGCACGAGGTGTTCGCGGTGCTGTTCATCGACAGCCAGCATCGCCTCATCGTCTTCGAAGAAATGTTCCAGGGCACGCTCACGCAGGCCAGCGTCTACCCGCGCGAGGTCGTCAAACGATCTCTCGCGCTCAATGCCGCCGCGGTCGTTTTCGCGCACAACCACCCTTCGGGCGTGGCCGAGCCGTCGCGCGCCGACGAGCTGCTCACCCAGGGCCTGAAAGCCGCGCTTGCGCTGGTCGACGTGCGCGTGCTCGACCACTTCGTGGTGTCGCGCGACTCGGTCGTGTCGTTCGCCGAGCGGGGCCTGCTGTGAGGCGCCGCCGCCTGCCCCTGGCAAGCCGTGCCGGCACGGGCTCGAGCACATGCGCAGACCGCCCCTAGAGGCATGAAGAAAACCGCGCGCCTTCGCAGCCTGCAGGATTTGCAGGCGCTCAAGCCCGGGCTCGAAGCGGCCGCCCTCGAGCGTGGCCGGCAAGAAACCGAACGGCTGGCCCGCGAAGCGGCCGCGCAACAGGAGCGCGAGCTGTTTGCCACGGCCGTCGGCCCGGTGGTGAGGCTCGAGCCGGTGGCGCGCGCGGTGCTTGGCCGGCGCCTGCCCGAAGCGCTGCCGCTGCAGCGCCTGCGCGACGAGCAAGCCGTGCTGCGCGAAGCCTTGTCGGACGACTTCGACGTCGAGTCCCTGCTCGACACCGACGCCGACTTGTCGTGGCGGCGCGAAGGCATCGGCCCGAGCGTGGCCAAGAAGCTGCGGCGCGGCGGCTGGGCGATCCAGGCCCAGCTCGACCTGCACGGCCTGCGCCGCGACGAAGCGCGCGAGCGCCTGGCTGCTTTTCTGCGCGACGCCGCTCGCCAAAGCCTGCGCTGCGTGCGCATCGTGCACGGCAAGGGCAACGGCTCGCCGGGCCGCCAGGCGGTGCTCAAGGGCAAGGTGAAAAGCTGGCTGGTGCAAAAGGAGCAGGTGCTGGCCTTCGTGCAGGCCCGCGCGTCCGAAGGCGGCGCGGGCGCCCTGGTGGTGCTGCTCGATTCGTCTTCGACGGCGCCCGGCCCACAGCAGGGCTGAT
>JANONH010000286.1:0-2984 GCA_031420735.1 Methylibium sp. | reverse complement strand
TCGGGCACTTCGTCGGCCGCAAACGAGGGGCCGATCACCTTGCCGGCCTGGACCTTGTCGTGCCCGCCCGAGAGCGTGGAGCCGTCGGCGCCGCCGAGCGACACCTGGTACCACTCCATGCCGTCCTTGTCGACGCCGAGGATGCCGATGTGGCCGCTGTGGTGGTGGCCGCAGGAGTTGATGCAGCCGCTCATGTGCAGGTCGATGTCGCCGATGTCGAGCAACTCGTCGAGGTCGTCGAAGCGCTCGCCGATCGCCGCGGCAATGGGGATCGAGCGCGCATTGGCCAAAGCGCAGAAGTCGCCGCCCGGACAGGCGATCATGTCGGTGAGCAGGCCGATGTTGGGTGTGGCAAAGCTGGCGTCGCGGGCCGCTTGCCACAGGACGAAGAGGTCGGCTTCGCGCACCCAGGGCAGCACCAGGTTCTGGTCGTGCGTGACGCGCAGTTCGCTGCACGAAAAGCGCTCGGCGAGGTTGGCGGCCGCGTCCATCTGCACGTCGGTGGCGTCGCCCGGCGCCTGCCCGGCGCGCTTGAGAGAAAGCGTGACGGCGCGAAAGCCGCTCAGCCGGTGGCGGTGGACGTTGCGCTCCGACCATTTGACGAAGGCCAGCGGCAGCGTGTCGTGCGCGCGGTCCAGGCAGGCCGCTTCGGGCTCGGCGTGCACGCCTTCGGGCAACGCGAAGCAGGCCGACACGCGGTCGAGCTCGGCTTGCGTGAGCAACTGCGCCTCGCCGCCGACGTCTTGCTGCAGGATGGCGGCGAACTCGTCTTCCACCGCCTGGATGAACCGCGGCCCCTCGGCCTTGACCAGGATCTAGATGCGCGCCTTGTAAAGGTTGTCGCGCCGACCAAAGCGGTTGTAGACGCGCACGATCGCCTCGATGAAAACGAGGATCTGCTGCCACGGCAGGAACTCGCGCACCAGCGTGGCGGCGATCGGCGTGCGTCCCATGCCGCCGCCCGCCAGCACCCGAAAGCCCACCTCGCCGGCGGCGTTCTTTTGCAGGTGCAGACCGATGTCGTGCCAGTAAGTGGCCGCGCGGTCTTCGGCCGCGCCGGTCACGGCGATCTTGAACTTGCGCGGCAGGAAGGCGAACTCTGGGTGCAGCGTGGACCACTGGCGCAAGATTTCGCAGTACGGCCTCGGGTCCACGATCTCGTCGGGCGCCACGCCCGCCAGCGCGTCGCTCGTGATGTTGCGGATGCAGTTGCCGCTGGTCTGGATGCCGTGCATGTCGACCGCGGCGAGCAAGTCCATCACCTCGGCGCTGCGCTCGAGCGCAATCCAGTTGTACTGAAGGTTTTGCCGCGTGGTGAAGTGCGCATAGCCGCGGTCGAACTCGCGCGCGATGCGGGCGAGTTGACGCAACTGACGGCTCGAGAGCTCGCCGTAGGGCACCGCCACGCGCAGCATGGGCGCGTGGCGCTGGATGTACCAGCCGTTCTGCAGTCGCAGCGCGCGGAATTCGTCGTCGCCCAGGCGCCCCGTGAGGTGACGCTCGAGTTGGTCGCGGAACTGGGCAGCGCGTTGGTGAACGAAGGCGCGGTCGAAGGCGGTGTATTGGTACATCGTGGCGTTCGGCTTGGGGTTGAAGTTAAGGCCAGCACTTTGGTGCCGGCCAGCAGCAGGCAAGCGCAGAGCATGCGCTCCAGCCGCTCGGGCATGCGCCGCGTGAGCTGCGCGCCGATCCAGATGCCGGGCAGGGAGCCGACCCGCAGCGTGGCGAGAAAGGCCCAGTCCACAGGGTCCATGGGGGCAGCGCTGCCACTGCTTTGAGCGGGCGTGAAGTCATCGAGCCTTGCACTCTAAGGACAATGCGTCGGACAACAAACAACAGTTTAGCGACTTGCTTATGGCGTCATTGCATAAGCAGTACAGCAGCACATGCGTTGCGCCGCGCCGGGGACACGCGAGCCTGGCACAAATAAAAACGGCCCGGGCAGGGCCCGGGCCGAAAGCTACCTGGAGCCCGAAGGCTCGCGGGGTAGCGAGGAGACAATCAGCAGACCGACGGCGGCGCGATTCGAAGCGCTTTGGGTAAAAGCGCGCGGACGCCCGCCGTACAGGCCTTGTTTGTGCTTAGCGGCGCGCCTTGGTGGTGGCGGCTTGCGAGGCCTTGATGGCCGAGTTGCTCATGGCGTTGAAGTTGGCTTCGGCCGAGTCTTGCGCTTGCTTGGCGGCCTTGGTCACATTTTCGAGCGCATTGCTCGCAGCAGCCACGGCCGACTTCACCAGGGCCACGGCGTTTTCGCTGCCGGCCGGCGCGTTCTTGACGGCGGAGTCAACCACTGCCATGAAAGCTTTTTGGCCGTCGGCCAGCTTGCCTTCGGCGATCTTGCCGACTTCGGCGTTGGTGCCCGCAGCGATCTCGTAGAGGTGGCGGCTGTAGGCGGCGGCCTTCTCGGCGGCGGGCTGCAGCATGCTGGCTTGCAGGGCGATTAGTTCCTGCGCGTCCTTCACGGACAGGGCGGCTTTGGCGTGGGCTTCGGCTTCGCTCATGGCGGTCTTGGCGACCTGGATGTTCAGGGCGATCAGTTGCTCCATGCCTTCGAAGGCCTTGCTGGTCAGGCCAAAAAGGGTTTCGACGTTGCCTTGTTGGCTCGACATCAGTTGTTCGACGGTGATCATGGTGTGGGTCTCCAGTGGGGTTGCGTTGGTGCTGCAACGATTGGTGCACTGCAGCATGAGATGAGTATAGCGAGGGTTTTCCGCAGTGCAAGCGATTTTTGCTGCGTTGCAACAATTTACCGCTCGAAGCGGCCGGCACCGGGGCCCGTGGCGCTCGCGCCGGCCCAGCACAATGCCCGTGCCATGCGTGCCTATTACAGCGACCTCTATGTCCTGCCATTGCCGGTGGGACACCGTTTCCCGATGCAGAAGTACCGGCTGCTGCGCGAGCGCATCGAGGCCGAACTGCCGGGGGTTCGCTTGTCGGAGGCGCCGCCCGCCAGCGCCTCTGAGCTGGCCCTGGCCCATGAGCCG
>JANONH010000285.1:0-5139 GCA_031420735.1 Methylibium sp. | reverse complement strand
TTCCTGACGCCCCAGGCGCACATCACCCAAAGTCTTCGAGCCGATGCCCACGTAAGCCTGACGCCCGAACAAGCCAGAGGTCGTCCCGGTGGCGCTCACCGCCCCCGTGTTGGCATTGGTGTTGCCATCGCTGCCGGTGTCGGCGTTGAAGGCCGACTCGAGCTGGAAGTAAGCGTGCAGACCGCCACCCAGGTCTTCCCTGCCACGCAAGCCCCAGCGCGAACCGCCGATGCCGCTGTTGGAACCACCGTCGTTCATCTGCCAAATGGCGTCGCCACCGCGGATGTTGTCGCCCGGCTCGGAGTAGGTGCCGTTCACGTCGAGGCGGCCATACAAGGTGACCGAAGATTGCGCCGAAGCGACGCCTGCAAACGTGCCGAGCACCGCAAGAGCGATTAGTGATTTTTTCATTGAAGCGAATCTCCTGAGTAAAAAATGAGACAGTCCTTGGCCGAACTGCAACCAACGACCACTCTCATCGCATCGCGTCGATTGCACCAGACGCAGAGGGAATCGGCCACAAAAGCCGGCGAAAGAGGGGCCCAATTTGTTGCAAACCTGCAACTACAGCCAAAGTTTGCCGATTGCCGTTAGGGTTCATCGCCCGGTCATATACACCCACTCTCGACCGCATCTCAAGCTTTACATGGAGGCCCGATGCAGCAACTCCAAGCATTCGACCGGTTCATTGCCTCGCTCGACCAGGGCCTGCGCACGGTTTTTGGCACCCATTCGGCCTCAAGGCCAGCGCCGCGGCCCGACGCCGCAGGCGCCATGGACCTCGACGAGCGAGAACGTGCCTTGTCGGCGGCGCTCATGCGCGTCAACCATGTCGGTGAGGTCTGCGCGCAGGCGCTCTACAGCGCCCAGGCGCTGGGCACTTCGAGCGCCGCGCTGAAACATCAGTTCGACACCGCCGCGCGCGAGGAAACCGACCACCTGGCCTGGACCGAGGCGCGCCTGGCCGAGCTGGGCGGGCGCACGAGTTGGCTTAACCCGCTTTGGTATGCGGGCGCGTTCTCGGTGGGGCTGCTGGCGAGCCGGCTGGGCGACGCGGCGAGCTTGGGCTTTTTGGTCGAAACCGAGCGTCAGGTCGAACAACACCTCGCCGGCCACCTGGATCGCCTGCCGGCCAAGGACCGCGCCTCACGCGCCATCGTCGACCAGATGCGTGCCGACGAAGCCCGCCACGCCGACCTTGCCGAGCAGGCCGGCGCAGGCAAGATGCCGGCTGCGGCGCGCTGGCTCATGCGGGGCGCGGCCAAGCTCATGACCGTCACGGCGCACCGCATCTAGAGGCCGTACTCGGCGCCCGTGCTGGCCAGACCCAGTCGCGCCGCGCCGGCCAGCGCCATTCAGGCTTCAACCAGCTCGACTGAAGTGCTCATCTCGGCCGTCTTGCCGAGCATTGCACTGGCCGAGCAGTATTTCTCGTGCGAAAGCGCCACCGCACGCTCAACGACGGCACTCTGCAGGCCCCGGCCCGACACCACGAAGTGCATGTGAATGCGCGTGAACACCTTGGGGTCGCTCTCGGCCCGCTCGGCACCGAGCTTGACGGAGCAGCCGCGCACGTCGTGGCGGCCACGCTTGAGGATCAGCACGACGTCGTAGGCGGCGCATCCACCGGTGCCGGCCAGCACCATCTCCATCGGCCGCGGGGCGAGATTGCGCCCGCCGCCGTCGGCCGCGCCGTCCATGCAAAGAAGGTGGCCGCTGCCGGTTTCGGCACTGAAGGCCATGCCGGCATCGGCTTGCCAGCGGACGGTGCATTCCATGGTCACTCCCTTGATACCCGGTGGCCGATTGTGCCGTTCCTCACGCTTCACGCGCTTCGTGCCGCAGGCCACGGTGCGCAAGGCCGGCAAGCATTGCAATGCGCTGTTGCGGCCTCGTAAAATCGGGCCGGGATCGACAGCGCAGGGCGCGCCCTGCCAAGCCGATCAGCGTTTGTCTCCTCCACCCGCCAAAGGTGGATTGAGCCCAAGGCCTCGCGCTTTGGGCTTTTTTCTTGGCGCCCTGGGCCCCGCAGGCGCGGCCGTATCATCGCGCCGCTTCAAGTAGGAGATACCGATGGCCCGCGCCGCGCGCCCCACCGCCCCGCGCGCCAAGCCGCCGCGCCCCAAGACCGAAGGCGGAGCACGAGCGCGCGCCAGCCCACCCGGCTCGCAGCCGAAGCCCGCGCCAAACGGGGCCAAATCACGCCGCGCGGCCGACAAATTTTTGCCCGGCTACCTGCAGCGGATCCTGACCGCCCGCGTCTACGACGTGGCGATTGAATCGGCACTCCAGCCTGCCCCCCAGCTCTCCGAGCGCCTGTGCAACCGCGTGCTGCTCAAGCGCGAGGACGAGCAAGCCGTGTTCAGCTTCAAGCTGCGCGGCGCCTACAACAAGATGGCGCATCTGAGCGCGGCCCAACTGGAGCGCGGCGTGATCTGCGCTTCGGCCGGCAACCACGCGCAAGGGGTGGCCCTCGCGGCACGCCGCCTCGGCTGCAGCGCCACCATCGTGATGCCGGTGACCACGCCACAGCTCAAGATCGACGCAGTGCGCACGCTCGGCGCCGAAGTGGTGCTGCGCGGCGACAGCTACTCCGACGCCCACGCCCACGCGCTTGAACTCGAGCTCGCGAGTGGCCAGACTTTCGTGCACCCGTTCGACGACCCCGATGTCATTGCCGGCCAGGGCACCATCGCCATGGAAATCCTGCGCCAGCACCAGGGCCCGATCGACGCTGTTTTCGTCGCCATCGGCGGCGGCGGGCTGGTTTCGGGCGTGGCCGCCTACATCAAGGCGGTGCGCCCGGAGATCCGCGTGATCGGCGTGCAGACCGCCGATTCCGACGCCATGGTTCGCTCGGTGCGCGCCGGCAAACGGGTCACGCTCGACGCCGTGGGCCTGTTCTGCGACGGCACGGCAGTCAAGCAGGTCGGCAAAGAAACCTTTCGCCTGACGCGTGCGCTGGTCGACGATTTCGAGGTGGTCGACACCGACGCCGTGTGCGCCGCCATCAAAGACGTTTTTCAGGACACCCGCACAGTGCTCGAGCCGGCCGGCGCGCTCGGCGTAGCGGGCCTCAAGCAATACGTTGCGCGCACCGGCTGCAGCGGCCAGACCCTGGTGGCAATCGCCTGCGGCGCCAACATGAATTTCGACCGGCTGCGCTTCGTGGCCGAGCGCGCCGAAGTCGGCGAAGAGCGCGAAGCCTTGTTCGCGGTGACCATCCCGGAGGAGCGCGGCTCCTTCAAGCGCTTTTGCGAACTGGTCGGCCCGCGCAGCGTGACCGAGTTCAACTACCGCATCTCGCATGCCGAGGTGGCGCATGTCTTCGTGGGCCTGGCCACCCGTGAGCGGGGCGAGTCGGCACGCATCGCCGAGCGCTTTGCGCAGCATGGCTTCGCCACCATCGACCTGACGCACGACGAGCTGGCCAAGACGCACATTCGCCACTTGGTCGGCGGCCGCTCCGAGCTCGCCAGCCAAGAGCGGCTTTACCGGTTCGTGTTTCCCGAGCGGCCCGGCGCGCTGATGCGCTTTCTGACCTGCATGCACCCCGACTGGAACATCAGTCTGTTCCACTACCGCAATCAGGGCGCCGACTACGGCCGCATTTTGGTGGGTCTGCAAGTGCCGCGCGGCGACGAAGCGGCGCTGCGCACCTTCCTGTCCACCCTGGACTACGCCTTCGTCGAAGAAACGCGCAACCCCGTCTACCGCTTGTTCCTGCGTTAATGCAGGGGTCACAATCGAACATCGGCCCACGCCCGCCTCCGCCATGTCCGTCCAGCGCTCGCTGATCGCCCCCACCGCCCACCTCAGGCTCGAAGAAGCCTTGCGACTCAAGCTCTACCGCCGCGCCGCCACCGCCGGCAGCCTGGGTGAACTCGAGCCGCTGGCGATCCGCCTGGGGCTCATGCAGAACACGCTCAAGCCGCGTCTGCGTTCGCCGCATTTGGTGGTGTTCGCTGGCGACCACGGCATCGCGGTCGACGGTCTGGGCACCCACGGCGAATCGACGGCTGTGCAGGTCGACCACTTGCTCGAAGGCCGGCTGCCACTGGCCGTGTTCTCGTTCATCCAGGGCATGGGCCTCACCGTCGTGGATGCCGGCCTGGCCGAGCCCATGAACCCTCACCCGAGTCTGCTGCAGCGCAAGATCGCCTTCGGCACGCGCAGTGCCCGCGTCGCTGCGGCCATGTCGGTGGACCAGGCCCATGCCGCCATCCGCGCCGGCATGGAAATAGCCGACTCGCTCTCGGGTAACGCGCTCGCCTGTGCCGGCCTCGGCGTGGGCTCGCACGCAAGCGCCTCGCTGCTCATTTCGCGCCTGAGCGAGGTTTCGCTCGGCGATCTGCTCAACTCCGGCGCGGGCATGTCGGCGGAATCTCTCGCGCAGACCCTCACGGTGCTGCAGCTTGCCGTCAGCCGCCATCAGTCGGTCACCGACCCGGTGGAAGTTCTGGCTGCTTTCGGCGGCTTCGAGATCGCCATGATGGTGGGGGCCATGCTGGTGGCGGCCAGCAAGCGCCAGCTCATCATGGTGGACGGCGTGCCGGCCTGCGCCGCCTTGCTGGTGGCCAGCAGGATCGCCACGCCGGTGACCGACTACGCGGTTTTTTGCCGCAGCCATGGTCACCGTGGGCTCGACCACGCAATGAGCCTGTTTCAGGCGAGTGCCCTGCTCGAGCTGGGCATGGAATGCGCCGACGGCACCGGCGCCACCCTGGCCTGGCCGCTGTTGCACAGCGCAGCCTCCCTGCTCACCGAGTTGGCCGACGGCGAAGACAGCGGGCCCTCGCACTTCGTGAGCACCCGCGGCTCGCTCGAAGACTCCGGTCCGAGCGGCCAGGACGCCGCAAAACTCGAGGCGCCGAGCGCCAACGGCGCCTCTTGGCCCGCCGAGCCCCGCAGCAGCAGCGAGAACAGCGGCGCAGTCGTTTAGTCCACTGAATCACTGAAATCGGATCGGCGCTGTGCGCGTGATACGGGCGCGTTGCGGCGTTGCGGCGTTGCGAATGCTCGCAATGCCAATGGGCATTGCTGTGCTTCGCGCCTTGCATCGCATCCCGTCTCGCGCGTCCCTCGCCGCCCGTTTCAATGATTCAGCGGACTAGCCCTGAAACCAGGTGGTGCTGGCTG
>JANONH010000284.1:0-4149 GCA_031420735.1 Methylibium sp. | reverse complement strand
AGCGCGTGCTCGGCGTCGATGAAAGCGCAGGTGCCGGCGAGTTTTTGCATCTCGGCGATGACCTGCAGCGTGAGGGTGGTCTTGCCCGAGGACTCGGGGCCGTAGATTTCGATGACGCGGCCGCGCGGCAGGCCCCCCACGCCCAGCGCGACGTCCAGCCCGAGCGAGCCGGTGGAGACGACTTCGATGTCGTCGATGACTTCGCCTTCGCCGAGCCGCATGATCGTGCCGCGGCCGAACTGCTTTTCGATCTGCGCCAGGGCCGCTTGCAGGGCTTTGGCTTTTTCGGTGTTGAGTGTCTTGACGGGTGCGTCCATGGTGTTCTCCGATTTGGGTTTCATTATGGTGGAGGCTGTCGTTTTGTACAGTCTTTTTTCAAATCCCTTTTAACTTACTTTGCTTGCCGCGACTTGCCGCCGTCTCGGCCTCTGCCCCGGAGGCCATGGCGCGAGTCGCTCCCTACAATAAGGTGGGCGAGCGCCCCCGGGAGACACCGCATGCGTATCCTGATTGCCGAAGATGACCGCGTCCTCGCCGACGGCCTGCTGCGCACCCTGCGCAAGGGCGGCTACGCGGTCGATGCCGTGGCCAGCGGCAGCGAAGCCGACGCGGCCCTGGCCGACCACGAATTCGACCTCGTTATTCTCGACTTGGGGCTGCCCAAGTTGCACGGGCTGGAGGTGCTGCGCAAGATGCGCGCGCGCGGCACGACGACGCCGGTGCTGATCCTGACCGCCGCCGACAGCGTCGAGCAGCGCGTCAAGGGCCTGGACTTGGGTGCCGACGACTACATGGCCAAGCCCTTCGCGCTGCAGGAGCTCGAAGCGCGGGTGCGCGCCCTTACGCGGCGCGGCCTGGGCACCGCGTCGAGCATCATCAAGCACGGGCCGCTTTCGTTCGACGCCACCGGCCGCGTGGCTTACATCAACGACCGGATGGTGGAGCTTTCGGCCCGCGAGCTGTCGCTGCTCGAGGTATTGCTGCAACGCGCCGGGCGGCTGGTCAGCAAGGACCAATTGGTGCAGCGCCTTTGCGAATGGGGCGACGAAGTGAGCAACAACGCGATCGAGGTCTACATCCACCGCCTGCGCAAGAAGATCGAGCAGGGGCCCGTGCGCATCGCCACCGTGCGCGGGCTGGGCTATTGCCTCGAAAAGATTTCCGGCTGATGGACCACCCCCGTTGCGGCTTTGCCGCTCCCCCTCGAGGGGGAGCCGCTGGCGGCCGCTTGGTGCCGGGCGTTCCTGCGGTGCGCCGCACGTGCGGGGCGTCTCCGCGATCTCGCGCGCATCCAACTGTTTGATTCAGTTTGAACACCGTGCGCGGCCAGCGTTCGCTGTTCGGCGAGATCCTCGACTGGATGCTTGCGCCGCTGCTGTTGCTGTGGCCGATGAGCGTGGCCCTAACCTGGCTGGCGGCGCAAAGCATCGCCAACCGGCCCTACGACCGCGCCCTGGGCGAAATGACGCGAGCGCTTTCGCAGCAGATTACGGTCGACGCCGACCGGGTCGGCTTTGCCCTGTCGCCCGGCGCCGGCGAATTGCTGCTTGTCGATGAATCCGACGTCATCTACTTTCGGGTGGTCGGCGGCCGCGGCGAATACGTCGGCGGCGATCCTGCCTTGCCGTTGCCCCAAGTGGACGAAACCCTCGTGGTGGGCGAGCTGCGTTTTCGCGACGACGAGATCCATAACCAGGCGGTGCGGGTGGCCTACCTGTGGCTGCCCATGCCTTCGTCTGGGCGCGGTGCCGGGGCCGCGGCGACGGGCCTGGTGCAGGTGGCCGAAACCCTGGGCAAGCGCTCGCAGCTGGCCACGGAAATCATTAAAGGCGTGATCCTGCCGCAGTTCGTGATCCTGCCGCTCGCGGTCTTGTTGGTCTGGCTGGCGCTGGCGCGCGGCATCGCGCCGCTCAACGAACTGCAGCAACGCATTCGCCGGCGCGCAGCCGACGACCTGAGCCCGATCGACGAACTCGAGGCGCCCGAGGAGGTGGCCCCGCTGGTGTGCGCGATCAACGACCTGCTCGGTCGACTCGACCGCTCTTTTGCGACGCAGAAGCGCTTTCTCGCCGACGCCGCGCATCAACTCAAGACGCCGCTGGCCGGTCTGCGCACGCAGGCCGAGTTTGCCGAACGCCAGATCGACCAAGGCGAGCACGACCCCGAATCCTTGAAGCGCTCGTTGCAGCAAATCGCCTTGTCGAGCCAACGCGCGGCGCGGATGGTCAATCAACTGCTGGCCATGGCGCGCGCCGAAGTCGGGCAAACGGCCGCGCCGCTGGCCCGAACGAGCTTGGCACGGCTGGCCACCGAAACCGTGCGCGAGTTCGTGCCGCGCGCTCTCGAGCACCGCATCGACCTCGGCTACGAAGGCGCGGGCGCCGACGGAGACTCGGCTTGCGCTGAGCGCAGTTGCGTGCACGGCAACGCCCTGCTGCTGCGCGAGCTGGTGCGCAACCTGGTCGACAACGCCTTGCATTACACCCAGGCCGGCGGCACGGTGACGGTGCGCGTGCGGGACGACCCGTTCGGGCAAGTGGTGGTACTGCAGGTCGAGGACTCGGGGCCGGGGGTCCCGGCCGGCGAGCGCGAGCTCGTGTTCCTGCCCTTCTACCGCGCGCTTGGAACCAATGTCGACGGCTCCGGCCTCGGCTTGGCCATCGTGGCCGAAATCGCGCGCCAACATGGCGCCTCGCTCACGCTTGAAGACACGCGCGAAGGGCCGCTTGCCGAGGGCATCACACCGGGCGCTCGCTTCACCTTGCGCTTTGCAGCCGCGCCGCCCGCGCCCCTGGAAGGCGCCGCCGGTGCTGCGGGCATCGGCTTGGGCCCCTGAGCCAGCGAGCGCCAAAGGCGTACCTGCGCGCGCCCGCTCTCAGGTCTGCATCAAACGCTTGCTGCGCGCCACCGACATCAGCAGGCCCAGGCCCAGGCCCAAGGTCACCATCGCCGTGCCGCCGTAGCTGATGAAGGGCAGCGGAATGCCCACCACCGGAAGCATCCCCGTGACCATGCCCATGTTCACCATCGCATAGGTGAAAAAGCTCAGCGTTACGGCACCGGCCAGGAGGCGCGAGAAGGTGGTTGGCGCCTCGGCCGCGATCATGAGGCCGCGAAAGATGAGGAAGGTGAAACCGAGCAATAGCGCGATGCAGCCGACGAGGCCGAACTCTTCGGAGAACGCCGCGAAGATGAAGTCGGTGGTGCGCTCCGGGATGAACTCCAGGTGCGTCTGCGTGCCGTTCATGAAGCCCTTGCCGGTGACTCCGCCCGAGCCGATGGCGATCATGCCCTGGATGATGTGGAAGCCCTTGCCCAGCGGGTCTTGCGTCGGGTCGAGCAAGGTACACACGCGCTGCTTTTGGTAGTCGCGCATCAACGGCCATTGCACGTCGGGCTCGCAGATCGCGGTCTGAAACCACAGCACCGCCAACACGCCGATGGCGCCGAGCGTGATCACGGGCACGATCAACTTCCAGCTCAGGCCGGCGAAGAACATGACGTAGAGCCCCGCGGCCAGCACGAGAATCGCCGTGCCGAGGTCGGGTTGCTTGACGATGAGGCCCACCGGCACGGCCACGAGCGCGAACGCCACCATGAAATCGGTGCCGCGCACCTGGCCTTCGCGCCGCTGGAACCACCAGGCCAGCATCAGCGGCATGGCGATCTTCAGGATCTCGCTGGGCTGGATGTCGGTGACGCCGATGTCCAGCCAGCGCGTCGCGCCCTTCTTGGTGACCCCCATGACAGCCGTGGCCACCAGCAGCGCGACACCGGCCACGTAGAGCGGCACGGCCAGTTGCGACAGCCGCTGCGGCGACAACTGCGCCACCACGAACATCACGCCGGCGGCGATCAGCATGTTGCGCCCGTGGTCGACGAAGCGTGTGCCGTGGTCGAAACCGGCCGAGTACATGGTGAGCATGCCTGCGGCCGCGAGCAGGGCGATCGCCGCCGCCAGCGGGCCGTCGAAGCCCATGAAGACGCGCAGACCACGCCGCCACAGCGGCACTTTCTCGAAGATGGTGTTCATCGTGCGCCGCCTTCGGCCGGCGCCTGGGCGATCTTCGGCGCCGGCGGCGCCGCCGGTACTGCCGAGGCGGGTGGCAAGGGCGCCGGCGCGGTCGGCGCGGTCGGCGCGGTCGCGGG
>JANONH010000283.1:0-3576 GCA_031420735.1 Methylibium sp. | reverse complement strand
AGGTCCGCATTGATGAACCCCACGTAGCCGATCACGAGCATCAAGGCGCCCACGCCGATGAAGGACACGATGCGTGTCACGGTGCCGGCGCCGGAGAAGTCCACCAGCAGCAACTTGACGAGGATGGCCACGAGCAGCGCTGCGCCGACCATCCACGGCGTGCGCAGGCCGCGCCGCCCGGCAACCCACATCAGGACCAATGCGGTGACGCTCCATAGGAGCGTGATGCCGGTATGCACCGGCAAGGAAACAGTCCACGACTTCACGCGGTAGGGCACATCGCCGTAGTGATGGAAGGCGCGCAGGAGCATGGCGTTGAGCCACAGGAAACCGGCTGCAGCGCTAAGGTGCGCGACCGTTTTCTCGACCAGCGGATGGCCGGTTTCGGCCGGTTTTCTGCGTAACCACCGCACCGCCGCGATCAGTGCAATGCCGATGCCAAAGTCCAGCGGATTGGCCAGTGGAAGATGCGGCAGCGGCCTTGCCGAGCCATTGGATACAAGGTTGGCGAGCACGCTCCACAGCAGCAAGCCCAGTGCAAGCAGCGCGGCGGCGCTGCAACGGTAGGCGCTCGCGCAGGAACTCACCGGCCAGCGTGAGGCGGCGCTGGGTCCGGCGAGCCAGAGCAGGAGCGCAGCGGGCGCTGCCATCCAGCCTAACCAAGGCCAGGCGCTGGTCGGCTCGCCCCAGCCCGCGGTGAGTGCGCGTCCTTCGAGCGCACCCCACGCGGCCAGAACCACCACCCCCAGGACGTGCGTGCCGTCGGCCAGTGCGACAGGCCACCGAGGTGTGCAGCGCGCCAGCACCCACAGGTGGGCGGCCGCAGCGAGCGGCCATGACCACCAGCCGCCGTGGTCGAGCGGACTGCCGCTTGACAGCGGGTTGGTCAGCACGACCAGCGCTGCAAGCGGCATGTGAGCGACCGCCAGGTACGAAACCTTCGGCCAGTCCAGCCGACCGCACAGCGTCGCGCCCACGCCCGCGAGCGCACTGGAAAACAAGAGCCAGGCCGCGGGTTGCAAAGGGCCGACGACGAAGGTGTCGATCTCCCATGCCGCGGCGACCACCAGCCACAAGGCTCCCCATGCAATGAGCGCCGGCTCGAGCACCGCTTCGGCCACTGCCGTGCTCTTTCGCGTGTGACGCTGCACGAAGAAGGCGGCAGCGAGCGAAGCTGCGCCAGCCAGGATCGCGTTGAACACTGTGGCGTCGAACCAGCTCGCCGGCGCGCCATGACGTTGCAGCGAAACGAGCATCGCGCCGCCGGCCAGCAGGAACAGCAGGTAGCCGAAGATGCGGGAAAGACGGTGTTGTTGCCTAAAGCCAAGCCATACGAGGCCCGCGCCTTCGAGCGCCCAGGCCCCGGCCGTGGTGCGCGCATCGAGCGCGAAGGGAATTACCAAAGTGAGGAACACCGTGCCCACCGAAAGGCTCGACTCGAACAGTATGCGCAAGCGAGGCCGCGTGCGCATGTAGCCAGCCAGTCCTACGTAAAAGGCCGAAAGGACCAGCGCCGACAGCGCGACGCCGTACTCCGTGTCGCGCATCAGGCCGTGCTGCAGGACGAACACGACGGCGGGCAAACCGAACATCAATCCGCCATCGATGCGGACCTCGTGACGCTTGGCCCGCTGTCCCGCCTCACTCGCGCCCGCCGACTCGTGGGGCGCTGCCGCGCGGCGCGCGGGCAGCAGGAGAATGGCCACGAAGACCAGGAAGAAGGCGATGAGGAAGCCTTGGCTCATGGCGTACTGCTCCGGCCGGTACTTCATGGCGCCCCAGGTGCCCGCGACCCAGAAAGTGAAGACGAAGCCCACAAGCACGAGCGATCGCCATCGACGGCTCCACGCCACCACCGCAATACCGAGATCGAGCAGCAGGTAGTAGCTGAAGAGCGCTGCTGCATCGCCGCTGCCGGTGGACACGAGCAGCGGCGTGGCGAAGCCTCCGAGGGCTCCGATGACCGCCAGCGAACGCGCGTTCTGCAGCACCGCCAATGCTGCAGCGAGGACCGCGACCGCCACCATCGCCGCAAACACCGCGCCCACGGCAAGTACGCCGTAGAAGCGGAATGCGGCGAACAGCGTCAGGTAGAGCAACGCCACCCCGCCGCCCTGCAGAGCCTGCGCATAGGCGGGACGGCGGTCACGCAGACGCCAGCCAAGCACGGTGAGCGCCACCGCCACGGCGGCGATGCCGGCCAGCCGGAATTCGATGGGCACGTTGGTGTGGTCGTTGGCGAATTTGGCGAGGAAGGCCAGCCCGACGAACAGGACCCCGACCCCGACCTTGACGATGGCATTCATGCCGGCCAGCCAGCGCATGACGGGCGCCAATGCATCGGGCAGGCCAAGCCCGGACAAGCCGTTCGAGACCCGCCGAAGCGAAGACGGTGCGGGCAGCGTGTCGCACCAAAGGGGCGCTTCCTCGGCCTCGAGGCGCGCGGAACGTGGCGTGGATGCCAGCGCCGGACCGGCGCTGGCGACGGCGTGCGCTGAAGGCTCTGGGAGGGGCGCAAGCGTTGCGGCGGTGGTCGGCGGCAGCGACCGCTCGGCCGGGGACTGCGCGGGGGCCTCCTGCGGCGCGGCAGCGGCGGTCGGCAAGTCGCGTTGCGCCTTCAACTCGCGACGCAGCTCGCCAATGTCGAGCGACTGCTTTTGGAGGCGCATCGCAAGCCAGGCCAGCATGGCGCCGACCAGCGCGCCGTACGCCCCGTCCATGTACAGACCGAGCAGACCTCCCAGAATCATTGCAACGACGATGTCCACCTCGCCTCCTGCATTGTTGTAGGGGCACTCTAGCAGCGCGTGCCTGGGCCGGCGCCGGCTATGAGAGTGCAAACCGCTCTGTTCAGCGTTTGAAGTGGCGCAATGCCCGCTCGCTCAGCGCGTTGGGGAAAAACAGCGCCGTGAGGCTCTTGCTGTGCACCGGCGAGTGGCCGTCGGCGTAGGCGAGGGTCGGGTCTTCGGCATAGCGGCGCCAGTCGCGCACCCAGTGGATGGCTTCGCAGGCTTCGAGCATGCCGAAGGTTTCGCGGTCGCCGACCAGCACGCCCTGCACGCGCAGGCCGTGCTCGGCGCGGGCCAGGTCGAGCTGCTGCAAGGTGGCTTCGGTGCAGCCGAATTCGCCGTCGCTCACGATCAGCAGGTCGGCAAGCTGCCATGCCTCGGTGTTGACCGACGCCACCGCGCGCGCGATCGGTGCGGCCAGGTCGGTGCCGCCTTCGAAGGACTGGCCGATGAAGTCGAGCAGCGCGTCCAGGCCCTCGGGCGTGAAGGCCAGGTCGTGCTCCAGCACCTCGTGCGGGCCGCCGAAGGCGATGAGGCGGCAGGCGCGCTTCTCGGCGTGCGCCGTGCGCGCGGCCTGCTGCACCCCCCCATTGGCGAGCGTCTCGGGCGCGCCGCGCATCGAGCCGGAGGTGTCTTCGCAGATCAACATCGGGCCGCGCGCGGCCGGCGGCGGCTCGGGCGCCTTTGCAGCACGCAGCGGCTGGACGCCGCCGCGGCGCGGCTCGCGCAGCACCGCCTCTTCGTCCCACACCATGAGCCGCGCTTCGGCGAGCTTGGCGCGCCAGAG
>JANONH010000282.1:0-3508 GCA_031420735.1 Methylibium sp. | reverse complement strand
GGCGTCGACGATGGCGGCGCAGAAATCGAAGATGCGTGCGGGCTCAGCCGTCCACGGCGCAGGAAACTTCGCCGGCTCCGGGTCCAGGCCCACGCACAGCAGGCTGTCGTTGCCGCGCTCGGCGGCGCGCAGCAGCTCGGTAAACGATTGGCGGCGCGCGCTCATGCTCGGCTCACGCGCCACTCCGTGGGCGCGCGGCGAGCTCGGCGGCCATGCCGGTATAACTGGCCGGCGTCATCGCGCGCAGACGGATCTTTTCGGCTTCGGGCAGTTCGAGCGTGTCGATGAACGCCGCCACCGCCTCGCGTGTCATGGCCTTGCCGCGCGTCAGTTCCTTGAGGCGCTCGTAGGGGTTTTGCAGGCCGTAGCGTCGCATCACCGTCTGGATGGGTTCGGCCAGCACTTCCCAGGCGGCGTCGAGGTCGGCGGCGAGTGCGGCCTCGTTGACTTCGAGCTTGGCCATGCCGCGCGCGAGCGAGTCCCAGGCCAGCACGGCATGGCCGAGTGCCACGCCCATGTTGCGCAGCACGGTGGAGTCGCTGAGGTCGCGCTGCCAGCGGCTGATGGGCAGTTTCTGGCTCATGTGCGCAAGCAGCGCGTTGGCGAGTCCGAGGTTGCCTTCGGCGTTCTCGAAGTCGATCGGGTTGACCTTGTGCGGCATCGTCGAGGAGCCGACCTCGCCGGGCGCCAGGCGCTGCTTGAAATAGCCCAGGCTCACATAGCCCCAGACGTCGCGCGACCAGTCGATGAGGACGGTGTTGGCACGCGCCAGCGCGTCGAACAGCTCGGCCATGCAGTCGTGCGGTTCGATCTGGATGGTGTGGGTGTTGAGCCTGAGGCCGAGCCGTTCTTCCACCACCCCGCGCGCGAAAGCCTCCCAGTCCACGTCGGGGTAGGGCGCCGGATGGGCGTTGTTGTTTCCGACGGCGCCGTAAATCTTGGCCAGCAGCTCGACTGCGGCGATGCGCGTGCGCGCGCGCGCCAGGCGAGCGCTCACGTTGGCGAGCTCCTTGCCCACCGTGGTCGGGCTCGCGGTCTGGCCGTGGGTGCGACTGAGCATGGGCAGCGCCGCCAGCGTGCGGGCCATGCCGTCGAGCGTGGCCACGAGGCCGTCGAGGGCGGGCAACAGCACCGTCTGGCGCGCGCTGTCGAGCATGAGGGCGTGGCTGGTGTTGTTGATGTCTTCGCTGGTGCAGGCGAAGTGCACGAACTCGGCCGCGGGTGCCAGCTCCGGCAGGCCGGCCAACTGCGCCTTGAGCCAGTATTCGACCGCCTTCACGTCGTGGTTGGTGGTGCGCTCGATGGCCTTGATGGCGCAGGCGTCGGCCAAGCCAAAGGCCTGCACCAGCGCGCGCAGCCGCGCCCGCGCGCCGCTCGAGAATGGCGCGAGTTCGGGCAGCCCGGCATCGCTCAGGGCGATGAACCATTCCACCTCTACCTGCACGCGCCGGTGCATGAGGCCGAACTCGCTCAGCAGCGGGCGCAGCGCATCGAGTTTGGCGGCATAGCGGCCGTCGAGCGGCGACAGGGCAGTGAGGGTGTTGGGAGTCATCGGGGCCGATTGTAGAAAGCCCTTCGGGAGCTGCGGTGTCCCGCCCGGTGAAGGCCGCGCTGCAACCGGCGTCGCAGGGGCTGCCCGGGGCCCGCCATGCCCGACAGGCTCCTAGCGCCGCTCTGCAGCGCTGCGAAAGCGCGCCATGCGCTCGGCGTCGGGTGGGTGGCTGGAGAATGCGATGCCCAGCGCCGAGTCCGAGGCGTCGTTGCGGCCGTGCTCCTTGCGCCACGTCGCCATGGCCTCGAAGAAGCGCAGCATGGCGAGCGGCGAGAGGCCCGCGGCTTGCATCAGCGCCACCGCGTCCGCGTCCGCTTCGTGCTCCATGTCGCGCGAATAGCCGAGCGTGCCGAGCAAGGCGGGCAGGCCCGCCAGCACGCCGCTGAAGTCGCCGAAGGCCAGGCTCGAAGCCACGCCGACGAGCCCGGCCTGCAGCGCTTGGCGCATGCCGTGGCGGCGCTCGACGTGGCCGTATTCATGCGCCAGAACGCCCACCACGGCGGCGGTGTCGCCCGCCACGAGCGTGACCAGTTCGTCGGTCATGACGATGGTGCCGCCAGGCAAGGCAAAGGCGTTGGGGCCGATGCGCGAGGCGCGAAACAAGATGCGGTGCGGCCTTGCACCCGACGGCCTGGCCGCTGCCAGCGCGCGCTCGAACTCGGTGCGCAGCGCGCTCTGCTGCGCCTCGGGCAAGGCGCTCGCACTCAACCACCGGCTCTCCACCTGGGCGAGCGCGGCGTCGCCGAGCTGCGTATCCACCGTCTCGGGCACCAGCGCGAGCGCGGCCCGGGCGGTAGCCGGCACGCCCCAGCGCCATGCCGTGCCGATGAGCGCCACCAGCAACAGCGCCGCGATCGCCACGCCGCGCCAGCTCTGCTGGCTCCGCACGACCAGTGACTCGCGCACGCCGGCTGCAGCAACGAAGGCATCCCACGATGCGGCATCCAGCGCATGCAACTCGCCGCCCTGGGCGAAATGGGCGATGCGCGCACCGTGCCGGGTGCGCTCGGGCCAGCTCACCTCGGCCAACGGTAGCGCGCGCAGCGCGGTGGCGGTGGACGTGTCGGCGGCGGTCGACACGTCGTGCAAAAGCAAATGGGTGCCGCGCCTTTGCACCCGCACACGCCGAGGCCGGGCGTGCTGGCCATCGAAGTAATCGGCCTCGACGCCCGGCATCGAGCCGGCGCCGGCCGGACTAGGCGCGGTCATTGGGGCACCCTTCGCGCTGCGCGCTGTCCCGCCAGGCGGGAGCGAGCCGTCCTTCGGGCGGCCGTGAAGACCGCTCACAGGCCGAGGTCGATGCCGAGCGCGTCGCCGGCCGCATCGCCGGCGGCGTCGCCACGGGCTGCGGTGGCGCCGGCCACCAGGGCGTCGAGCGAGTCGCGGCTGCGCAGCGACACGGCCTGCAGGCGCAGGCGAGCGACGGCGACGGCGGCCCAGGGCCAATAGAAGCCAAGCGTCAACATCACCAGCAGCCAGTTCTTGAGCAGCAAGCGCGCCAGCGGGGCGAAGCCCAGTTCGCTGCGAAAGCGCAGGTCGGCGTTGCCGGTGCGCGACCAGAGCAGGTTCTGCAGCCGCGAGGTGGCGTAGGCGCGCGGCACGGTCTGGGTCACGAGCAAGAGCAGGAACAGCAGCGGAGCGGCTGCCATCAGCGCGCCCTGCCAGGCGCCCGCGTCGGCGCCGGCTCCAAACGCCCACAGCACCAGGACGACGAGCCCACCCAGGCCCAGCGTCGCCAGCAGGGCCACGCCCACGATTCGCAGAAAAACGCCATAGGCCGCGCCCACGGTGGTTTTCAGGCGCGTCTGCTGTTGCCCGTAGGCGTAGTGGCCGTGCTGGTAGCGCTTTAAGCGCAACCACAGGTAGGGCAGGCAGAAGTAGAGCGCGCCGAGCAGGAGCAGGGGCAAGGCCATGGCCGCAGCACTCGGCGCCGCGTCGGGCACCGCCGCGAATGCG
>JANONH010000281.1:0-3477 GCA_031420735.1 Methylibium sp. | reverse complement strand
GCTGGCCGCCTTGAACACCGGCGTCATGTAGATCGTGTTGGCGCCGAGCGCCTTGATGTAGTCGAGCTTGTCGATGATGCCGGCCAGGTCACCGCCGAAGAAGTCGTTGTTGTAGCGCTCGTCGGAACCGTCGCCAGGCTTCCACGGTTTGTCGAGCCACCTCTGATGCCACTCGACGCTGCCGTCGTGGAACTTCGTGACGCCGGGCCGCGGGTCATTGCCCTTGTCGCCGTTGCGAAATCGGTCCGGGAAAATGTAGTAATAGACGACGTCGGGCGCCCAGTCGGGCACCTTGAAATCGGCCGCGTAAACGGTTTGCCGGAAGCGCCGGATCATGCTCTTGGCGCTCGGAAAGTCAGCCACCGAACCGAGCCCGCCCGAGCCTTTTTCTCGGGTCCAGAACACCGAGTCGCGGTTGTTCTGATAGGCGTAGCGCTTGCCGCCGATCTCGGCCTCGAACCAGTAGCCGTAGATGCTGATTTCGCCGAAGCGGTGACTGGCGCGCCAACGGTCTTTGCCGTCGGCAGAGGTTTTCGTCATCGGCACCCGCGCGACCTCGGTGTACTCGAGTAGCTCCTGATTGCCTTCGAGGCGGCGTTTCTCGACCACCAGGCTCAGCTGGTCGATGCCGGGCAGGGCATCGAGTGCGAAGGCGATCGCCGTGCCGGCGGTCACGGCGCCGAACGGCGCCTTGTGCACCGCGGCGCGTGAATCGAAGCGCAGGCTGAGTGCGACCGGGTCGATCACGGCCTTGGTGGTGGGATCGGCAAAGGTCTTGGGGCCGAGCGCCAGTTGCGGCCGGCCGCCGGCCCAGGCCAGGCGCAAGGTGTGCTCGCCGCTGAACGTCGCGTCGAGATTGCCGCCGCCTTCCTTCAAGTACGGGCCCGAGCCGGCGCCGAAGCTGGTGGCGTCTTTCCAGGCCGCATCGGCGATCTTGAATTCATGCCGGTCTCTGAGATCGACGTTGAGGTAGTAGGCGTCGCAACTGAACTGGAACGCATAGTCGTCGAGCGCGGCCCAGTTGTTCATGGTGCCGCGCAGGAACAGCGTGGTCGGGCCGAGCGGTGCGGCCTCGGCCGGGCAGGTCTGGACGCTGAGGCTGGGTTGCGTGGGGTCGTTCATGGACAGGGTGATGCGGTGGGTGCCTTCAAAGCGCCGTTCGAACTCGCGGCCGCGCAATGCAACGCGCTGCGGCGCAGCGGGGTCGCTGCCGAAGTCGGCGTCGGCGCTCCAGCCTTCGTCGCCGATCTTGAAGCGGTGCTCACCGCTCAGGCGCGTGACGAGCTGGTAGGCGTTGCAGGCCCAGGTGAAGCGCTGCGCATCGACGGCGTTCCAACTGTTGAAGCTGCCGCGCAGGTAGAGGCTGCGGCCGCCGAGCGGCTCGGGTCTGCACGCACCCTGAGCGTAAGCCGCGGCCGCGGCGGTCAGCAACACGAGGGCTAGCGTGTACTGCTTCATTGCACACGCTTGAAGTTGCTGTAACCGTCGGCGGTAACCAGGCGCGGCTTGAGCAGCCAGGCGGTTTGCGGCGGCATCTTGGCCTGGACCATCGAGCCCTGGAACTGCACGGTCTTGCCGCTGAGTTGGTCGATCAGGTTGTCGCCGTCCATCAGCTTGGAGTTGGCCACCAGTACCGTGGTGTTGACTTCGGTCTTGGCAGGGTTGATCAGCACCAGCACCGTGTCGCCGGCGCGGTCGGTGTGGCGTTCGAAGGCGATCACGTTGCCGCTCGCCTCGGCGCTGCGGAAGTCGCCCACGCGCAGCGCGCGGTTGGCCTTGCGCAGCGTGATCAACTGCCGGGTCCAGGCCAGATCGGGGTGGTTCGCCTCCACCCGGTCCCAGCGCATCGGGGCGCGCATCTCGGGGTCGTCGCCGCCTTCCATCGCCACCTCGGTGCCGTAGTACAGATTCACCGCGCCGGGCAGCGTGAACTGCAGCACCTGTGCGAGCTTGCGCGCCTCGGGCTCGGGCACGGTGGTGGCGAGACGGAAGGTGTCGTGGTTGTCGAGATAGACCCAGCTCTTGAGCAGGTGCTCGTAGTCGGCGTCGCGCACCAGGCGCGCGGCCATGCGCGTGAAGGTCGGGCCGTCGAGTTCGCGGTTGGCCACGGCGATCATCAGCTTGCGCAGGCCGAAGTGCATGACGCCGTCGACCGACGGGAACCATTCGCGCGGGTAGTTGGGAATCTCGCCGACGACCAGCGAACCGGGCTTCTCGGCATGCGCGGCCTGCGTCAGCTCGTCCAGGATGTTGAAACCCATGTCGAAGGCCACGTCCAGGCGCCAGCCGTCGACGCCGTCGCGCAGGTAGCCGCGCACGACCGAGTCGTGGGCGGCATACACATGGTCGCGCACGGCCGGGTTCTCGAGGTTCAGTTCGGGCAGATTCTGGGCGTTCCACCAGGTTCGTGCGCCGCCCTTGTATTGCGACCCGAACACGAACCATTGCCGGTACGGGCTTCGCGGGTTCGATTCGGCCTCGCGGTACTTCGGGCTGTTGCGGCCCATGTGGTTGAACACCCCGTCGAGCACCAGCTTCATGTTGCGACGCTTGAGTTCGGCGGCCAGTTTCTTCACGTCATCGCGCGTGCCGTACTCGGGCGAGACGGCGTTGTAGTCGAGCGCGTCGTACTTGTGGTTGGTGTAAGCGAGCACGACCGGGTTGAGATACAGCACCTCGGCGCCGAGCTGCTGCACGTAGTCGAGCTTGCCCAGCGTGCTGGCCAGGTCGCCACCCCAGAAGTCGATCTCGTGGCTCCAGAGCTTCTCGCTCTCGAGGTAGGTGCCGCGCCGGGGCTCTTCGCTCCAGCCGCGCAGTTGCTTGGGCGCGGGGTACAGCGCGCGCTTGGCGTCGAGACTGGCGCTCGGCGCGAAGCGATCGACGAGCACCTGGTAGACGATGGCGCCGTTGCGCCAGTCGGCCTCGCGCTTAGCGTAAACGCCGGCCACTTGCTGGTCGTATCGGTTGGCGTAGCTCATGGTCTTGGTCGCGGTTTGCGCTGCGGCGCCGAGGGTAAACAGGGCCGCTGCCGCGGCCAGGGTGAGTGCTTTCATTCGATCAGCCTTTGACGCCGCCGGCGGTGAGTCCCGAAACGATCCAGCGTTGCGCGAGCAGGAATACGAGGGTGATCGGCAGCCCCGACAGCACCGCCGCAGCCGCGAAGTCGCCCCACAGGTACTTCTGCTCGTAGAGGAAGAACTTGGAGCCCACGGCGAGCGTGAGGTTGGGCTCTTCGCGCAGCAGGATCGAAGCCACCGGGTACTCGATGATGGTGCCGATGAAGGCCAGCACGAAGACCACCATCAGGATCGGCACCGCCATCGGCAGCAGCACCAGGCGAAAGGCCTGCCAGTGCGTGGCGCCGTCGACCTTGGCGTTCTCTTCGATCTCGGCGGGGATGGTGTCGAAGTAGCCCTTGATGGTCCAGATGTGCGTGCCCACGCCGCCCAGGTACGCCAGCACCAGGCCGGCGTGCGT
>JANONH010000280.1:0-11018 GCA_031420735.1 Methylibium sp. | reverse complement strand
CAGCGACTGGACCTTCGAGACCATCGACCGCTACCACGACGTGATCCGCGCCACGGCGCAGCGCTACGGCCTGGACACCTACCCCAACCAGTTGGAAATCATCACCGCCGAGCAGATGATGGACGCCTACGCCTCCGTGGGCATGCCGGTGAACTACCGCCACTGGAGCTACGGCAAAGAGTTCATCTCCACCGAGAAGAACTACCGCCGCGGCCACATGGGGCTGGCCTACGAAATCGTCATCAACTCCAACCCCTGCATCAGCTACCTGATGGAAGAGAACTCCATGGCGACGCAGGCGCTGGTGATCGCGCACGCCGCCTACGGCCACAACAGCTTCTTCAAGGGCAACTACCTGTTTCGCATGTGGACCGACGCGTCCTCGATCATCGACTACTTGGTCTACGCCAAGAACTACATCGCCGAGTGCGAAGAGCGGCGCGGCCTCGACGCCGTGGAAGACCTGCTCGACAGTTGCCACGCCCTCATGAACCACGGCGTGGACCGCTACCGCCGCCCGACCAAACTCTCGCTCGCCCAAGAGCAGGCGCGGCGCGTGGAGCGCGAGGCCTATGCGCAGCAGCAGGTCAACGACATGTGGCGCACCGTGCCGCGCCGTGCCGAGCGCGCCGCCGAGGAAGCCGAAGCGCAGCGCTACCCCGAGGAGCCGCAGGAGAACCTGCTTTATTTCATCGAAAAAAACGCCCCTCTGCTCGAGCCCTGGCAGCGCGAGGTGGTGCGCATCGTGCGCAAGGTGGCGCAGTATTTCTACCCGCAGCGCCAGACCCAGGTCATGAACGAAGGCTGGGCCACCTTCTGGCACCACCATCTGCTCAACACCCTGTACGACGACGGCCACCTGGCCGACGGCATGATGGTGGAGTGGCTCAAGTCGCACACCAACGTGATCTACCAGCCGCCAGTCGGCCACCCGGCCTACAGCGGCATCAACCCCTATGCACTGGGGTTTGCGATGTACACCGACATCAAGCGCATCTGCGACAAGCCCACCGACGAAGACCGGCACTGGTTCCCCGGCATCGCGGGCAGCGACTGGTTGCAGACGCTCGACCACGCCATGCGCAACTTCAAGGATGAAAGCTTTATCGGGCAGTACCTCTCGCCGCACCTGATGCGCGAGATGCGACTGTTCGCGGTGCTCGACGACGAGCGCAAGTCCGAGCTTGAAATCTCGGCCATCCACGACGAGAGCGGCTACAAGAGCGTGCGCGAGGCGCTCTCGCGCCAATACGACCTCGGCCAGCGCGAACCCAACATCCAGGTCTGGAACGTCAACCGTCGCGGCGACCGCTCGCTCACGCTGCGGCACATGCAGCACAACCAGCGCCCGCTGAGCGACCAGACCACCGAAGTGCTCAAGCACGTGGCGCGGCTTTGGGGCTTCGACGCCCACCTCGAGAGCGTCGACGCCGACGGCACCGTCACCCGGACCTATACGGTCACGGCGCCCGGCGAGTCCTGAAGCAATCGACACGCGAGCGCCGCCCGCCTGGACGGCCGGCGGCGCACAATGCCTCGGGCAGCGGTAGCGGGTTCGACGACGGGGCCGGTGCCTGATTGCAACAACCCGCACGGCGCGCGACGGCGGGGTGGGCTTCGGCTTTGCGCAGGGAGTGGTGCCATGGCAGAACTTCACACCGATCAGGGCGCTCGCCAAAGGCGTGCCCCTGAGCCCTACCCGGCAAGCGACCCCGAATCGCTGCGACTGGCGGCGCTCTACCGTTACGGCGTGCTCGACACCGCCGCCGAGCCTGCATTCGATGCGCTCGCCCTGCTCGCTGCGCGGTCGTGCGGCGCGAGTTCTTCGCTCATCTCCCTGGTCGACCAGGACCGCTTGTGGTTCAAGGCGCGCGTGGGCATCGACGCGGCGGACGCGGCTCGCGCCGACTCGCCCTGCTCCTGCGCCATTGCCGAGCCGGATGCACTCATGTTGGCCGACCTGCAGGGCGACGCCCGTTTTGCGGCCCACCCCGTGGTCGGGGCGGCAGCGGGCTGGCGCCTCTATGCCGGCGCCCCACTCGTCACGCCCGAGGGCTGGCCGATCGGAACGCTGTGCGTGCTCGACCGCGACGCCAAAGCGCTGTCGGCGCAGCAAAGCGAAACCCTCGGCCTGCTGGCGCAGCAGGTGATCTCCCAACTCGAACTGCGCCGCGTGCGCACCCTGCTCGACGCGCAATGCACCACCGACGCCGTCACCGGCGTCTGGAACCGCCAGGCATTCGAGCGGCGCCTGCAGCAGGAATGGGCGCGCTGGGAGCGGCACGGCGGCAACCTCGCGCTGCTGGCGATCGACCTGGACCACTTCAAGCGCTTCAACGGTCTGTACGGGCACGCGCGCGGCGACGAGGTGCTGCAGCAGGTTGCGCTGGCGTTGGAGGGCACGCTGCGCGCGCACGACGTGCTCGCGCATTACGGTGGCGGCGAGTTCGCCGTGATGCTGCCCATGACCGACTCCGCCGGCGCCGTGACGGCGGCCGAGCGCGTTTACCGCGCGGTCGACGGGATCGAATGGCGGGCGCAGCCCATGACCGTCAGCGTCGGTGTGGCCGTCGCCACGCACGGCATCGACGTGGAGCCCGCCTCCATGACCCTGCGCGCCCACCGCGGCTTGACGCAAGCCAAGGCACACGGCCGCCACCGGGTCGAGCTGTACTCGGCATGAATGGGGCCACCCCCCGTTGCGGCTTCGCCGCTCCCCCTCCAGGGGGCGCCGCTGGCGGCCCGGCAGAGCCGGTCCGCGGCGGCCGCTGGAAATGGGGCCACCCCCGTTGCGGCTTCGCCGCTCCCCCCAGAGGGGGAGCGGCTGGCGGCCAGCCCGCTTCACCAAGTGAAGATCTTGCCCGGGTTCATGATGTTGCGTGGGTCGAGCGCATGCTTGATGTCGCGCATGAGCGCGACGCCTGCCGCGCCGGCTTCGTCGAGCAGGAAGCCCATCTTGTGCAGCCCGATGCCGTGCTCGCCCGTGCAGGTGCCTTCCAGGCGCAGGGCGCGCGCCACCAGTTGCGCATTGAGCCGCTCGGCGCGCTCGCGCTCATCGGGCGAAGCGGGGTCGATCAAGTAGCCGACGTGGAAGTTGCCGTCGCCGACATGGCCGACGATGAAATACGGAATGCCGCTCGCGTCGGCCTCGACGACCGTTGCGTCGATGCACTCGGCCAGCCGCGAGATCGGCACGCAGGCATCGGTCGTGATGCAGCGGCAACCCGGGCGCGTTTGCAGCGCCGAGAAATACGCATGGTGACGCGCAGTCCACAGCCGCGTGCGCTCCTCCGGCGTGGTTGCCCACTGAAAGCCGCCCGCGCCCCACTCGGCTGCAATCTGCTGCACGCTCTCGGCCTGCTCCTTCACGGCCGTGGGGCTGCCGTGAAACTCCATGAGCAGCATGGGCGACTCGGCGAGGCCCAGCCGGTCGTGCGCGTTCAGGGCACGGATGGCGTTGACGTCGAGCAGCTCGCAGCGCGCAATGGGCACGCCCATCTGGATGATTTGCATGGTCGCCCGCACCGCCGCGTCCACGCTCGGGAAGTGGCACACCGCGGCGCTTATCGCCTCGGGCAGCGGATAGAGCTTGACGGTGATCTCGGTCATGACGCCCAGCGTGCCCTCGCTGCCGATGAAGAGCCGGGTCAGGTCGTAGCCGGCGCTGCTCTTGCGCGCGCGCGTGCCGGTGCGCACCACCTCGCCGCTGGCCAGCACCACCGTGAGCGCGAGCACGTTGTCGCGCATCGTGCCATAGCGCACCGCGTTCGTGCCGCTCGCGCCGGTGGCGGCCATGCCGCCGAGCGTGGCGTCGGCGCCGGGGTCGATGGGGAAGAACAGGCCCTGGTGACGAATGGCCTCGTTCAACTGCTTGCGCGTCACGCCGGCCTCTACCGTGGCCGTGAGGTCGTCGGCGTCGACACGCAGCACCGCGTTCATGCGCGAGAGATCGACGCTCAGCCCCCCCTGCACGGCCAGCAAGTGGCCTTCGAGCGAGGAGCCCACGCCGAAGGCAATGACGGGCACCGCGTGCTGCTGCGCCAGGGCAACGGCAAAGGCCACATCCTCAGTGCCGCAGGCATAGACGACGCCGTCGGGCAGCGCTGCGTCGAAGGCGGATTCGTCGCGGCCGTGCTGCTCACGCACCGCGCGGGCGGTCGAGCAGCGCTCGCCAAAGCGCGCCGAGAGTTGCGCGAGCATCGCAGCGGGCACCGGCCGGGCCTCCAGGCTCGGCCGCATCGGATCGAGCAGCTCGTTCGGTGCATTCATGGCGGTCTCTCCGGCTGGCGCATTCGAAACCGCATTGTAGGAAGCGCGCACGGCGCACGTGCGGGGTGGCCGACGCTCGCGCACGAAGGGCGGCGAAAACGCCCTACACGGCCGCCGCTTCGCCCGCCGAGCAAGTGTGCGCCGCACTTGCTAGCATGGGCGCCATGTCCAACCGCCTGACCCAGATCGCCACACGCACCGGAGACGACGGCACCACGGGCCTGGGCGACGGCACGCGCGTGCCGAAGGACCACCTGCGCGTCGCCGCCATGGGCGACGTCGACGAGCTCAACTCGACCCTGGGCGTGCTGCTCGCCGAGCCGCTGCCGCATGACGTGCGCGAGCTGCTGGTGGTCGTGCAGCACGAACTCTTCAACCTCGGCGGCGAACTCACCATTCCCGGCTTCGAGCTGCTCAAGGACGACGCGGTGCTGCACCTCGACGAAGCCCTTGCGCACTACAACGCCGGCCTGCCGCGGCTGCTGGAGTTCATCTTGCCGGCGGGCACGCGCAGCGCGGCCATCGCGCACGTCGGGCGCACCGTGGCGCGCCGCGCCGAACGTGCCGTGGTGGCGCTCACCGCCGCCGAGCCGGTGCGGCCCGCCCCACGCCACTACCTCAACCGACTCTCCGACTTGCTGTTCGTGCTGGCGCGGGTCTTGAACCGCGCCAACCTCGACGGCCTGGGCGGCGACGACGTCTACTGGAAGAGCGAGCGGCTGGCGCGCAACCAAAGCAGCTGAGCGCTTGCTGTTTTCGGGCTTTGCCCGACACCGCCGTTCGCGCGCCGCAGAGCGATCGCCCCGACACGCGCAGCGCGCAAGCGGGAGGATCGCGCCCGATGTCTCCCGCCGCAGCGGGCGCTCAGCGCTGGCGTCGAGCGGCCACCGCCTGCGACAGCACCTCCAGCACCTCGAGCGAATCGTCCCAGCCCAGGCAGGCGTCGGTGATGCTCTGCCCGTAGGTCAGGCGCGCCGGGTCGTCCACGCCGGGGGTGAACTTCTGCGCGCCGCTTTGCAGATGGCTCTCGACCATGGCACCGAAGATCCGGCGGCTGCCGCTGGCCAACTGGTCGGCGATGCTGCGCGCGACCTCGAGCTGCTTTTGGTGCTGCTTGCTGATGTTGGCGTGCGAGCAGTCGACCATGAGCGCGGGGGCGAGCTTGGCGGCAGCGAGGTCCGCGCAGGCCGCGTTCACGCTCTGGGCGTCGTAGTTGGGGGCTTTGCCGCCGCGCAGGATGAGGTGGCAGTCGGGGTTGCCGCGCGTTTCGACGATGGCCACCTGGCCGTTCTTGTGCACCGAGAGAAAGTGGTGCGGCCGGCCGGCCGACTGGATGGCGTCCACGGCGATCCTGAGGCTGCCGTCGGTGCCGTTCTTGAAGCCGATGGGCGCGCTGATGCCCGAGGCCAGCTCGCGGTGCACCTGGCTCTCAGTCGTGCGCGCGCCGATGGCGCCCCAGGAGATGAGGTCGCCGATGTACTGCGGCGAGATCACGTCGAGGAACTCGCTGCCCGCCGGCAGGCCCAGGCGGCCGATCTCCATGAGCAACTGGCGCGCGATGCGCAGGCCCTCGTCGATGCGAAAGCTCTCGTCGAGGTAGGGGTCGTTGATGAGGCCCTTCCAGCCCACCGTGGTGCGCGGCTTCTCGAAGTAGACGCGCATCACGATCTCCAGCGTGTCCTGGTAGCGGTCGCGCTGGAGCTTGAGCCGGCGCGCGTACTCGACCGCGGCGGCCGTGTCGTGGATCGAGCACGGTCCGATGACGACGAGCAGGCGGTCGTCGCTGCCGCCGATGATGTCGCGGATGCGCTTGCGCGTGCCGGAAACCAGCGCTTCCACCGGCGTGCCGCGCACGGGAAAGAAGCGGATGAGGTGCTCTGGCGGCGGCAAGGGCATCACGTCTTCAATGCGCTCGTCGTCGGTCTGGCTGGTGCGGTCGGCCGGGGCGGCCCAGCCGTCCGGCACGTTGGTGTTGAGGGCATTCATCGCGGTTACTCCGTGCGTCGTGTCGTTGGCTCGAGAAGGGCTCGAGAGGGGCTCGAAGGCGGGCGAAAAAAAACCGCCGGGGGGTGCCCGGCGGTTTGGGATTCGGCTTGCGCTTTGCGTTTGCTGCCTAGGCGCTGGCCTCACCTCCGCCGGGGCGGTGCGAAAACCAGAAGTACGCAAAAAAATAGGCTTTGGAGCGCATGGACGGCAATGTAGCACGGCGCCTTGGCGCAACGCGCGCCGTGCCGGCGCCGGGGCTCCGCTCAAGCCGTGCCACCCACCGTGAGCCCGTCGATGCGCAGGGTCGGCTGGCCCACGCCGACCGGCACGCTCTGGCCTTCTTTGCCGCAGGTGCCCACGCCGGTGTCGAGCTTCATGTCGTTGCCAATCATCTTCACGCGCTCGAGGGCGTCGGGGCCGTTGCCGATAATGGTGGCGCCTTTGACCGGGTACTGGATGCGACCGTTCTCGACCCAGAACGCCTCGCTGGCCGAAAACACGAACTTGCCGCTGGTGATGTCGACCTGCCCGCCGCCGAAGTTGGTGGCATAGAGCCCCTTTTTCATGGAGGCGACGATCTCGTCGGCGCTCTTGTCGCCGCCGAGCATGTAGGTGTTGGTCATGCGCGGCATGGGCACGTGCGCATAGCTCTCGCGGCGGCCGTTGCCGGTGGGCGCCACCTTCATGAGGCGGGCATTCATGGCGTCCTGGATGTAGCCCTTGAGGATGCCGTCTTCGATGAGCACGTTGCGCTGCGAGGCATTGCCTTCGTCGTCGACATTGAGCGAGCCACGGCGGTCGGGCAGGGTGCCGTCGTCGAGCACCGTCACGCCCTTGGCCGCCACCCGCTCGCCGAGCCGCCCGGCAAAGGCGCTCGAGCCCTTGCGGTTGAAGTCGCCTTCGAGGCCGTGGCCGATGGCCTCGTGCAGCAAGATGCCGGGCCAGCCCGGACCGAGCACCACGGTCATTTCGCCGGCCGGCGCGGGGCGGCTCTCCAGGTTGGTAAGCGCTGCGTTGGCCGCCTGCTCCACATAGTCGGCCAGCACCTCGTCTTGGAAGTAGCCCAGGCCGAAACGCCCGCCGCCGCCGCCCGAGCCGCTCTCGCGGCGCCCGTCCTGTTCGGCGATGACGGTCACCGACAGGCGCACCAGCGGGCGCACGTCGGCCGAGAGCACCATTTCGCCGCCGACCGAGCGCGCCACCAGCACCACGTCGTATTCGGCCGCAAGGCCTGCCATCACCTGCACGATGCGCGGGTCTTTGGCACGCGCCATTTTTTCCACCCGCTCGAGCAGCGCTACTTTGCTGGTGCTGTCGAGCGTGGCGATCGGGTCCAGGCCGGCATAGAGCGTGCGGCTGCCCGCCACCCGCGGCGCGCGCGGTGCGGTCACCTTGACGCGCCGGCTTTGGCCCGCCGCGGCGATGGTGCGCACGGTGCGCGCCGCGTCTTCCAACGCGGCCTCGGAGATGTCGTCGCTGTAGGCGAAGGCGGTCTTGTCGCCGGCCACGGCGCGCACGCCCACGCCTTGGTCGATGCCGAAGCTGCCGCTCTTGACGATGCCCTCTTCGAGGCTCCAGCCTTCGCTGCGCGTGATCTGGAAGTAGAGGTCGGCGTCGTCGATGCGGTGCTCGCCGATCAGGCGCAAGGCCGACTGCAGCTTGGCTTCGTCCAGACCGAAGGGTTCAAGCAGCAACCGGCGTGCGACGCCGAGGCGCTCGAGGGTGGGTTCGCGTGAAATCATGGCCGATTCTAGGAGGGCGTGACGCCGACGGTCGCATACGGTTTTGTATCAGCCGGCCGGCGCTTGCCCCGCTTCTTCCTTCAGGCGCAGGGCCTGTTCGTAGAGTGCATTGCGCGGCGCCCCGCTCGCCTGGGCGGTGAGCGCCACGGCCTGCTTGAGCGGCAGGGCGGCGAGCAAGGTGCGCAAGAGGCGCTGCGTGCTCACCGGCGGCCCCTCGTCGGTGGCGGCGGCGCGCGCCATGGCGTGCAGCACCACGACGAACTCACCGCGCAGCCGGTTGGCGTCTGCCGCAAGCCAGGCGGGCAAGGCCGCGGCAGCCAAGGTGTCGATGCTCTCGAACTGCTTGGTCAGTTCGCGGCAGACCGTCACCGGCCGCTCGGGCATGGCGCGCGCCAAAGCGTCGGCCAAGGCCTCGATACGGTGCGGCGCCTCGAACAGCAGCGTGGTCTCATCACTGGCGCACAGCAGCGCGTCGAGCGCTGCCGAGCGCTCGGCAGCTTTGCCGGGCAGGAAACCGACGAAGCGAAATCCGTGGCCGAGCACGTCACCGGCCGCGCTGAGCGCTGCCACCACGCTGCTGGCGCCCGGCAAAGGCACCACGCGGTGGCCGGCCGCACGCACGGCAGCCACCAGCCGCGCGCCGGGGTCGCTGACCGCGGGCGTGCCGGCGTCGCTGATGTAGGCGACGCGTTCGTCGCGCGCCAGCCGCAGGAGCACCACGCCGGCCGCTTCGGCTTCGTTGTGCTGGTGCAGCGCCAGCAGCGGCTTGTCGAGCCCCAGGTGGCGCAGCAGCACGGCGCTTGTGCGCGTGTCTTCGCAGGCCACGGCGTCGGCCAGGGCCAGCGTGTGCACCGCCCGCAAGCTGATGTCGGCGAGGTTGCCGATCGGCGTGGCGACCACGTAGAGAGCGCCTTTGGGATACTGCTGCGCCCCGGCCGCATGGGCGGCCGCTTGCTGCGTCAACGAGGCGTCGATGGTCACGAACAAGCTCCGAGGCGATGAGGGCGAGGCGCGTGCGCTTGCGCATCTGCAGCGCGCGGGCCTTCGCCTGGTGGAGCGCAATTATCGAGTCGCCGCCGGGCCCAACGCGCGCGGCGGCGAGATCGACCTGGTGCTGCGTGAACGCGACGGCACGCTGGTGTTCGTGGAGGTGCGCAGCCGGGCTGCGCTGTCGCGCGGCGGCGCGGCGGCCAGCGTGTCGGCCACCAAGCAGGCGCGGCTCGTGTTCGCAGCGCGCTGCTACCTGCTGCGCTTCGGCGCGGCCGTGCCGGCCTGCCGCTTCGACGTGGTGGCAATCGACGGCGAGCGGCTCGACTGGTTGCGCGCGGCTTTCGACGCCTCATGAGAAACAAAATCGCCAAGTCGTCGATAGCGTAGTAACCGATCGTGTTTTCTGCGAACGCCGGGTGCCCGCAGGGACCTGGGATGCTCTTGGGATGATGGCCGCCGTCGGCTTTGGGGGCTCTGCTGCTGGCCGTCACAGTCACCGCGGCCAGTGCGCAGGACCGCGACGCCGCCGCTGAAGAGCGCTCGGCCAAGTAGCGCCACTTGGCGCTCTCCTCATTCGCATGGAGCCAGCGGCGCCGCTGGCGCACGCTCTGCGGCGGTCGTCACGCGGCGGCCCGCGGCCGGCTCGGGGCGACCGGACTGCGCCGGCCGTGCTGCGAACGGCGCAAGCAGGCTGTGCTTTATCATCGTCTGCATGCTTGAACAGCGCATCCAGCGGCACTTCTTCGATTGCGCCGACCTCATGAACCAGTCGGCCGAGGCGCTCGTGAAGCCCATCGCCGACGCGGTGCAGGCCGTGCTCGGTTGCATCACGGCCGGCGGCAAGGTGCTCGCCTGCGGCAACGGCGGCTCGGCGGGCGACGCGGCGCATTTCGCGGCCGAGTTCGTCGGCCGCTTCGAGCGCGAGCGCCCGGGCCTTGCGGCCATCGCGCTCAACACCGACACCAGCATCCTCACCGCCATCGCCAACGACTACTCGTTCGAGCAGGTGTTCGCCAAGCAGGTGCAGGCGCTGGGCACTCCGGGCGACGTGCTCTTGGTCATCAGCACCAGCGGCAATTCGGCCAATGTGCTGGCCGCCGTGGACGTGGCGCACCAGAAAGACATGACCGTGGTGGCGCTCACCGGGCGCGGCGGTGGCAAGCTCGGCGCGCGCCTCTCCGAGACCGACGTGCACGTCTGCGTGCCGCACGAGCGCACCGCGCGCGTGCAGGAGGTGCACATTCTCGCGATCCACTGCATTTGCGATGCGGTAGACGCGCAATTGCTCGGCGAACAGGACACCGCATGACCCGAACCCACCCGACCGACGACCTCTCTTCAACGCGGCCGCGCGTCGCCCGCGGCATGCGCGGCCCCGGCGCTGCGGCGCTGGCCGCGCTGGTGCTGGCCGGTGCGCTGGCCGGTTGCGCGCCGCTCTTGATCGGCGGCGCCATGGCCGGCGGCGCCGTCTTGTACGCCGACCGCCGCACCTCCGGCACCCAGATCGAAGACCAGGGCATCGAGCTGAAGGCCCGCTCCCGCATCAAAGAGGCCATCGGCGAGCGCGGCCACGTCAACGTGACCAGCTTCAACCGCACCGTGCTGATCACCGGCGAGGTGCCCAGCGAGGCCGACAAGGCGGCGGTCGAAGCCGCCATCGCCCGCATGGAGAACGTGCGCTCCACGCTCAACGAACTGGTCATCGGCTTCCCCAGCTCGCTGATCGACCGCTCGAACGATTCGCTGATCACGAGCAAGGTCAAGGCAAGCTACGTCGATGCGCGCGACATCTTCGCCAACGCCTACAAGGTGGTCACCGAGCGCGGCGTGGTCTACCTCTTGGGCCGCGTGACGCAGCGCGAGGCGGACCGCGGCGTCTCCATCGCCCGCGGCGTGGCCGGCGTGCAGAAAGTGGTCAAGGCCTTCGAGATCATCACCGAAGAAGAACTGGCGCGCACCGCAGCCACCTCCTCGCGCTAGGCGCCTGTCGCGCTCAGCGCAGGCGCTTGATCAGGCTCGAGGTGTCTTGCC
>JANONH010000279.1:0-35343 GCA_031420735.1 Methylibium sp. | reverse complement strand
GCGCCGAGCGGGCTGGCGCTGCCGTAGCAGCCCGGCCAATCGGGGCAGCCGAGTCCCGAATCGGTGAGCCGGGTGAAAGCGCCGAACAGCACCAGGTCGAAGGTCAGGAAGAGCGTGAGCAGGGTGAGGGCCTGCAGCCGTGCGCACGCGCCCTGAGCGCGCGTGCGCACCCAGACCCAGGCAAGCGGTCCGAGCGCGACGATGAGGCCGAGCGCGGCAAAACGCCCGAGCGGCTCGAGGTTGACGAGGGCGAGGCTTTGCATGCTTGCGGCGCTCAGCGCCCCGCCGTGTCCCAGCTGGCCGAGCCGCGCATGAGCCGCTCAAGGTCGCGCTTGACGAGCGCCGGATCGCTGGGCGCGGGCATCCGCATCATCCAGTTGCCCATGGGATCGACGATGTAGAAATGCGCCCCGAGCGGCTGCCCTGGCGCGGGTTGCAGCCAGGCCGCCAGCGCAGCCGCGGGTGCGCGCAGCAAGGTGGCGCCTTCGAGCGCCGCGCGCAAGTCGGCGCGCGGCGCCTCTGCATCGTCGATCAGCCAGACGCGATCGATGCGGTCTTTGTTCTTGCCGAGCGCTTCGCGCAACTGGCGCTGCAGGTAGATCTGGCGCTCGCAGAGCGCGTCGCAGGCGCCGCCGGCCACCACCACGAACAGCCACTGGCCCCGCAGGCTCTGCGGGTCGATCGCGCGGCCCTGCAGGTCCGACAGCGACAGACCGGCCGAGCCCGGCATGGGGCGCTGCGGCTCGATCAGTACACCGTAGTTGCTGCGGGCCTGCGGTCGCACGACGTAGTAGGTGAAATACGAAGCGAGCACCGGCAAGGCACAAACCAGCAGTACCAGCAGCATCTGAAGACGCCCCTGGCGCACTTGCGGCAGCGCTGGCGAAGGCAGGCTGTGCACGGCAAAGCTCAGCGGCTCGGCGGCAGGCTCAGGCTCGCGAATCACGGCGTCGTGCTCTCTGCGGCGCGAGAAATTGGAACCAGACATACAGGCCGATGGTCAGGGCGGCCAGCGCTCCCCACTGAAACGCATAGCCGTAGTGTTTGTGGATGCCTGCGGCCGGTTTGGGCCAGTCGCGCAGCAGGCCGTCCTGCGCCGCGCCTTCCTGCGCCTGCAGCAGCGACAGCGGCCTCAAGGCCACGCCGATCTCCCGGGAGTAGCCTGCCAAGTCGAGATTCTGTCGAAGCGGGCCGCTTTCCTGCGCGGCGAAAGCATAAAGCTTTCCCGGCGGCGAAGCGATGGTGGCCAGGATGCTGGCGGCCGCCGCCGGAAGTGGCGCCGCGGGCAGCTTCTGGCGGTCTCGAAAATCGCGCGGCGCAAAGCCGCGCTGCACCATCACGGCGTCGCCCGACGCCAGCTCCAAGGGCGTGAGGACGATGAAGCCGACGCGGCCGTTCATCTGGCGATTGTCGAGGTAGATGGTTCGCTCGGGCAGCCAGCGCCCGCTGAGCGCAATGCGGCGATGCTGCTGCGCGGCCAGGCCTTCGGCGTCGCGCGCCAGCGCCGCAGGCGCCAGCGGAGCGAGCGCGCTGCGGGCCTCGAAGCTCGAATGCAAGGCCTCCTTTTGCGCCGCCCGGTGCAACTGCCAGGCAGCGAGGCCGGCGGTCAGCGCGACGGTTGCGAGCGCCGCCAAGGCCACTGCCCAGCGACGCCTCATGCCCGACATGGCAGTCCGGCAGAAGCTGCCAAGGCCACCGCCCGGCGAGGCTTCATGCCGTGGCCGACTCGGCAGTCCGGCGGATGCCATACAGTGAGACCATGAGTTGGATTGTGCTGTTCGCATTCGTGGCGATCTTGCTTGCCCTGGCCTCGGCCGGGCGTGCCATGCTGCGCGGCGGCAGCCGTGACGGCCAGGCCAAGCCGCGACGCATGCTGCAAGCGCTGGCCTGGCGGGTGGGCCTGTCGGTGGCGCTGTTCGTGTTCATCCTGGTGAGCTACCAACTCGGCTGGATCGAGCCGACCGGCTTGCCCCTGCGCCGCTGAACGGTCGGCGAAAAGAGCGCCGCGCGGCGCTCTTTTGAGAGGCCGGCGGCCCAAGCGAGGGTCACATCCAGTAGACCACCACGTAGAGGCCGAGCCACACCACGTCGACGAAGTGCCAGTACCACGCCGCGCCCTCGAAGCCAAAGTGACGCTCGGCGGTGAAGTGGCCCTTCATGAGGCGCACGGTGATGAACAGCAGCATCAGCATGCCGACGAAGACGTGGAAACCGTGGAAGCCGGTCAGCATGAAAAAGGTCGAGCCGTAGATGCCGCTGCTCAGCTTCAGGTTGAGGTCGTTGTAGGCATGCACGTATTCATAGCCCTGGACCAGCAGGAAGCTCGCGCCGAGCACCACGGTGACCCACATCCACAGGATGGTCTTGGTGCGCTGCGAAGCCAGCAGCGCGTGGTGGGCGATGGTGAGCGTGACGCCCGAGCTGAGCAAGAGCGCCGTGTTGATGGTGGGCAGCGGCCAGGGCCCTATGGTCGTGAAGGGCTCCACCGTGCCCGCAGGCGAGGCGGTGGCGCCGGGCACCGTGGGGCCGGGCCAGAAGGCCTTGAAGTCGGGCCACAGCAGGGCGTTGTCGAGGTCGCCGAGGTTGGGCACCGCATGCACGCGGGTCCAGTAGAGGGCACCGAAGAAGGCGCCGAAGAACATGACTTCGGAAAAAATGAACCAGCTCATGCTCCAGCGAAAGGAGGCGTCGATGCGTTGGCTGTAGAGGCCACTTTCGCTTTCGCCCACCGCTTGGCGGAACCACTGCTGCAGCACGAAGGCGAGCCAGGCCAGGCCAAAGAACACCAGGTAGGCGCCCCAGCCCTGACCATTGATCCACTGGCCGCCGCCGACGATCATGAAGAACAGGCCGATGGCCGCCATGACCGGGTGCCGGGAGGGCGGCGGTACGAAGTAATAGGGCTGCGCTTGATGCCCGGGGGATGCTGCCGACATGAGGTCTATCTCCTTGAAACGCGGTTCTTTGTTCTCGACTGCGGCTGGCCCTGGAGGCGCGCCATCAGGTTGCCACGCCGCTGGCGACCACCCACCGCACGAGGACGATCAGCAGCAAAACCAACAGCAGCGCCCCGAGGACGCCGGCCACGACGAGGTGGATGGGATTGACCAGCGACAGGTCCCGTTCGTGCTCCGACGACTTGCGCACGCCAAAAAAGCCCCAGGCCACCGAGCGCAGCGTGCCCAGAAACGAGAGCTGGGGTCGCAGCGCCTGCTGCTGCTGCGCGCCGGGCTCGGGAGTCCACGGCGTCATGCGGGCGCACCGCGCTTCTCCGACACGGCCTCGGGAGCCTTCGGGGTGGCAGCGACCGCCTTGCCGCCGATCTCGAAAAAGGTGTAGCTCAAGGTGATGGTCTTCACATCGCGCGGGAGCTTGGGGTCGATGTAGAACACCACCGGCCACTGCCGGGCCTCGCCGGGCTGCAGGCGGTACTCGCTGAAGCAAAAGCACTCGATCTTGTTGAAATGCGGCATTGCCTGCTGCGGCGCGTAACTCGGAATCGCCTGCGCCGACATCGCCCGCGCCTGCAGGTTGCGAAACTCGTACATCACCGTCGTGAGCTCGCCCGGGTGCACTTCAAGCGAGCGCACCGCGGGCTTGAAGTCCCAGGGGCCGCGCGCATTGGCGTCGAACTCCACGGTGACGGTGCGGCTGCGGTCGATCTGCGCGTTGCCAGCGGTGCCGGTGCCCATGCCGGTGGCATTGCGCTCGGCCAAGCTCAGCACATTGATGCCAAGCGCCGCGCAGATGCTTTCGTACATCGGCACCAGCGCATAGCCAAAGCCAAACATCGCAAGCGTGACGACCGCCAGCTTGCGCAACATGCGGCGGTTGTCGCGCCGCGCGCCCCGCCCCAACGTGTCGATCATCGCAGGCTCGCTCTCACAGCAGCAGCATCTTGGCCACGAAGCCGAGCGCGAACGCGGCCGCAACCGAGGCGAGGATCATCCCCAGGCGAAGGTTGCGCTTGCGTTGCTCGGGTGTCGTGGCCATGGTGTGGACAGTGCTATGCCGCATGCTCTTGGTCGCCTCGGCTCAGGCGACGATGCGGTTGGCCGCGGCATTGAGCTTGGGCGGCATCTCGAAGGTGTGAAAGGGCGCCGGCGAGGGCACTTCCCACTCCAGGCCTTCGGCGCCTTCCCAGGGCTTTTGCGGGGCCTTCTCGCCCTTGCCCATCATGCCGGGGATGACGACTGCGACGATGAAGTAGACCTGCATCAGCCCGAAGCCGAAGGCGCCGATCGAGACCACGGCGTTGAAGTCGGCGAACTGCATGGGGTAGTCGGCATAGCGGCGTGGCATGCCCGCAAGGCCCAGGAAGTGCATCGGGAAGAAAGCCAGGTTGAAGAAGATCAGCGAGCCCCAGAAATGGATCTTGCCGCGCGCCTCGGAGTACATGACGCCGGTCCACTTGGGCGCCCAGAAGTAGTAGCCGGCGAACATGCCGTAAAGCGAGCCGGCCACCAGCACGTAGTGGAAGTGCGCCACCACGTAGTAGGTGTCCTGCAACTGGATGTCGACCGGCGCGATGGCCAGGATGAGGCCGGTGAAGCCGCCCATGGTGAACACGAAGATGAAGCCGACGGCGAACAGCATCGGCGTCTCGAAAGTCATCGAGCCGCGCCACATGGTGGCGATCCAGTTAAAGATCTTTACCGCCGTGGGCACCGCGATGAGCATGGTGGCGTACATGAAGAACAACTGCCCCGTCACCGGCATGCCGGTGGTGAACATGTGGTGCGCCCAGACGATGAACGAAAGGATGGCGATCGACGACGTGGCATACACCATCGAGGTGTAGCCGAACAGCCGCTTGCGCGAAAACGCCGGCACCACGTGGCTGATGATGCCGAAGGCCGGCAGGATCATGATGTAGACCTCGGGGTGGCCGAAGAACCAGAAAATGTGCTGGTACATCACCGGGTCGCCGCCGCCGGCGGGGTTGAAGAAGCTGGTGCCGAAATGCCGGTCGGTGAGCGTCATCGTGATGGCGCCGGCCAGCACCGGCATCACGGCGATCAGCAGGTAAGCGGTGATGAGCCAGGTCCAGCAGAACATCGGCATCTTCATGAGCGTCATGCCGGGCGCGCGCATGTTGAGGATGGTCACGATGATGTTGATCGAGCCCATGATCGAACTCGCGCCGAGGATGTGCATCGCGAAGATGCTGGCGTCCATCGAAGGGCCCATCTGCAGCGTGAGCGGCGCATAGAGCGTCCAGCCGGCCGCCGGTGCGCCGCCGGGCATGAAGAACGAGCCCACGAGAATGAGGCCGGCCGGGATCAACAGCCAGAAGCTGAAGTTGTTCATGCGGGCGAAGGCCATGTCGGCCGCGCCCACCTGCAGGGGCACCATCCAGTTCGCGAAGCCCACGAAGGCCGGCATGATGGCGCCGAACACCATGATGAGGCCGTGCATGGTGGTGAGCTGGTTGAACAGCTCCGGGTTGACCAATTGCAGGCCGGGCTGGAACAACTCGGCCCGTATCCCCATGGCCAGCACGCCGCCGAACATCAGCATGGTCAGCGAGAACACCAGGTAGAGCGTGCCGATGTCCTTGTGGTTGGTGGCGTAGACCCAGCGCCGCCAGCCGTGCGGATGCTCGTGAGGCTCGTCGTGGGCATGGCCCGCGGGGTGGTCCAGTACTGCGCTCATGGTCGGATCCTATGACTGGGGGTTCGGTGCTTGCGTGAAGAAGGGCGCGGGATCACTTGCGCCCCGCGACGATGTCGGTGGGCTGCACGATCTGGCCGGTTTGGTTGGACCAAGTGTTCTTGGTGTAGGTGATCACCGCGGCGAGATCGGTATCGGAGAGGTGCTTCCATGCTGGCATGGCGCCACCAGCCTGCCCGTTGAGGAGCACGGCGATCTGTTTGGCCTTGTCGGCATCCAGCACCACGGGCGAGCCGTCCACCGCCTTGATGGCGCCGGCGCCCTTGCCGCTGGCCTGGTGGCAGACGGTGCAGTTGGCGCCGTAGACCTGCTGGCCGCGTGCCACCAGTTCGGGCAGCGCCCAGACCTTGGCGGGGTCGTCGGCCTTGGCCGCCAGCTCTTTTTTCTTGCCCTGCACCCACTCGCTGTAGTCGTCCTGGGACAACACCTTCACATGGATGGGCATGTAGGCGTGCTCCTTGCCACACAGCTCTTGGCACTGGCCGTAAAAGTCACCGGTTTTCTCGGCGTTGAACCAAGTGTCGCGCACGAAACCGGGAATCGCGTCCTGCTTGATGCCGAGCGAGTTGACTGCAAAGGCGTGGATCACGTCGTTGGCGGTCGTGATGATGCGCACCTTCTTGCCCACCGGCACGACCAAGGGGTTGTCGACCTTGAGCAGGTAGTCGTCCATCGGCTCGGGATCGCCGCTGTTGGACGCCATGCGGTGCGTGTTGTCGAGCGTGGAGACGAAAGCGATGCCCTCGCCCTCGCCCTTGATGTAGTCGTAACCCCACTTCCACTGGTAGCCGGTGACCTTGACGGTGAGATCGGCGTTGGTGGTGTCCTTCATGGCGACCACCACCTTGGTGGCGGGCAGCGCCATGGCGATCACGATCACGAACGGCACCGCGGTCCAGACCACCTCGACCAGGGTCGATTCGTGAAAGTTTGCCGGCTTGGCGCCCTTGGATTTTCGGTGCTTGAACATCGAATAGAACATCACGCCGAAGACGGCGAGGAAAATCACCGTACAGACGATCATCATGAAATAGTGGAGCCAGTGCTGCTCGGCGGCGATGCGGGTCACCGCCGGGTGCAGGCCGAGTTGGTTGACCGCCGGGCCGCCGGGCAGGTCGTTAACCACAGCCAGGGCGCCTGCGCTGTGCACGAACGCCGCCAAGCCAAGGCCGCACTGCAACGCGCGGTGGCGCAGTGCGCCGGCTGCACCCAAAAGGGGATGGATCGTCTTCATCATGCTCGCTTCCAAAACAAACTCATTCGAGCGCCGCCTCAGCCGCTCGGCGCCGTGCTCCGCCGCAAAGCGAATCTAAATTCCTCGGCCAGTGCCGCTCGCCGTTCGGGCCGCACATAGCGGCCGACCTGGACCTCGCGGCCTCGAGCGGACAAGCTGATCAGGGCCCCGGTCTTGCGGCCTTGGCCCACCTGCACGCTCGGGGCGACGAGTTCGCAACGCTCGACTCGACTGCCACACACATGCTCGACCGTGAGTCGCTCGCGCTCCAGCGTGATGAGCTCGAAGTCGCCCGCATGGCGTGCGTAGGCGAGCAGGGCCGCGCCGAAAGCCAGCACCTCAGCCCAGGCGAACGGCATCACCAAAGTGGCGCCGATCAACCAGAAGTATGTGGCGATTCCCAAAGAGATCACGCACAGCGATGCATATACGCACAGCATCTGGGCCGGGCTCAGCGAGCAATTGCGCCGAAGCGTCCACTGGGCCGCGGACTGCGGGGGCTCGCCGGGCGATTCGCCGCGGCGTTCGAGGGGCGCTGACATGCTGCTTGTGACAGGGGGGTGCGGCGCGCAGTCTAGCAGCGCGTCGGCTCTTAGCGCGGCGGCGGGGTCAGTCTGCGGCTTGCGCGCGCCATGCCGCGCAGCGTGTCGAGCGAAACCCGTGTCTCGGGCGCGAGCGGCAGCCGCAGGGGGGGCTTGAAGGCGTGGCCGTAGATCACCTCGAAGCTCAGGCGCAAGCGGCCGTCGGGGCCCGCGAGTGCCAGGGTCAAGGCCTGGTGCAGCCGCTCGAGCCAGCGCGGCGTGCGCAAGCCGACGAAGCGATCCGCCGCGGCATTGCCCCCCAGCCCGCGCAGCTCGGCCAGCAAGGCGTCGACGTCGGCCCAGGTGAGGGTGAGCGTTTCCATGTCCATCACCGGGTCGCAGAAGCCACTGGCGAGCAAAGCGTCGCCGAGGTCGTGCATGTCGATGAAGGCGTGGCCGGGCGGCGGCATCCCCAGGCTTCGGTACAACGCTCTCATCTCTTTAAGCGTGTCGGGGCCGAGGCACGAGAACATCACGAAACCGTCGACCGCCAGGGCCGCATGCCAGGCCGACATGCGCGGCCCGGGGTCGGCCACCCAGTGAAGCATCATGTTGGCCCAGACGAGCTGGGCGCCACCGTCGCGCGGCGCCTCGTCTTCGAGGCAGGCGGGCGCCGACGCTCGACGCCAACCCGAACGCCAACGCCGCAGCGTCCACCAGGGGGCGCACGCGGCTTGCGCGCTGTGCGCGCGCAGCGCGGGTGTGGGCTCCACCGCGTGGATTAGCGCCTCGGGGTAGCGCTCGCGCAGGGCGGCAGCGCCGCCACCCAGGGCCGCCCACCAATCGAGCACGGTCGCGGGTTGCGCCTTGATGGCAAGCAGCCGCGACGCCATGCGACGGGCGATCTCCCCGTGCAGCCACGGCGCCACCGCCGCGCCGGCAGCGGCACGCCGCTCGGCGCGGCGCAACACGGCGCGCACGGCGTGTGGGTGGGCTCCCGGCGAAGGCGAGACGGCGGGAAGCGGCATGGGCCGGGCAGTATATTGACCCATGCCCCTGCCCCTGCCGCCCGCCGACTCGACTCTTGCGCGCATGGCGGCCTGGCTCGCAACGCGCCGTTGGCCGAACCGCTGCGCCGTTTGCCGCGGCCACACCGCGGGCCGCGAAGCCGGGCTGTGCGGCGACTGCCTTGCGCGTTTCTCGCCGCCCGGCCTCAGGTGCCCGCGCTGCGCTTGTCGCCTTGGCGTGGCGAGCCCCTGCGGCGCCTGCCTGCGCGACCCGCCGCCATGGTCGCAGGCGCTCGCCGCCTGCGACTATGCCTACCCCTGGGACGGCTTGCTGGTCGCCTTGAAATACCGCGACGCGCTCGACCTGATGCCGGCTCTGGCACTGCGGCTGGCCGAGCAGGTGCGCCTTGCCGCGCTGCCGGCGGTCGACGCAGTGGTGCCGGTGCCACTCGCCGATGCGCGGCTGCGCGAGCGTGGCTACAACCAGGCGGCGCTGCTGGCGGCCGCGGTGTCGCGCCGGCTCGCTCTGAATTTCGAGCCGGCTTGGCTGCTGCGCGTGGCCGCCACGCATCGCCAGACGAGCTTGCCGCGTGCGCGCCGCGCGGCCAACGTGCGCGGCGCGTTCGCCGCTGAGCCGCTGGCCCAAACTGCCATGCGCGGCCGCGCAGTCGCCTTGGTGGACGACGTCATGACGACCGGCGCCACGCTCGCCGAGGCGAGCCGCGTGCTTTTGCAAGCCGGCTGCTCCGACGTGCAGGTGTGGGTGGTGGCGCGCACGCCGCATTGAAACGCCCCCCGTTGCGGCTTCGCCGCTCCCCCCAAGGGGGCGCCCGCTGGCGGCCCGGCGGAGCCGGTCCGCGGCGGCTGCTTGATGCCGAGTGTTTCTGCGGTGCGGGTCGTGCGAAGCTCGGTGGAGCTGCCGACTGAGTTGCTGCAAGCGCCGCCAAGCACTCGTCGGCCCGAGAATGGCGCATGTTCAACATCGTGCTCGTGGCGCCGGAGATTCCGCCCAACACCGGCAACGTGATTCGCCTGGCGGCCAACACCGGCTGCCGGCTGCACTTGGTCGAGCCGCTGGGCTTCGACATGGACGACAAACTGCTGCGCCGCGCCGGGCTCGACTACCACGAGCATGCCGCGGTGCTGCGCCACGCTTCCTGGGCGGCACTGCTCGCACAGGAGACTCCGGCGGCCGCGCGCCTGTTCGCCTTCACGACCCGCGGCAGCCGCCCTCTTGCGGCGCTCTGCTGGCAGCCTGGCGACTGGCTGGTGTTCGGCAACGAAACGGCCGGCCTCGCGCAAGAACTGCTCGAGCGTTTCGAGCCGGCGCAGCGCGTGCGCCTGCCCATGCGCGCCGGGCAGCGCAGCCTCAATCTTTCGAATGCCGTCGCAGTCGCGGTGTTCGACGCCTGGCGCCAGCAGGGCTACGCCAGCGCGGTGCAGTAACGCGACACGAGCGCCAGCAGTTCCTCTTCTCCGTAGGGCTTGCCGAGGTAGTGGTTGACGCCGAGCTCGACCGCGTAGTCGCGGTGCTTCTGAGCGATGCGCGAGGTGATCATGATCACCGGCAGGGCGCTCAAGGCCGGGTCGCTGCGCATGTTGCGCACGAGATCGAAGCCGTCCATGCGCGGCATCTCGATGTCCGAGAGCACCACCGCCGGACGCTCCTCGGCGAGCCGCTCGAGCGCGTCCAGGCCGTCCTTGGCGAGCGTGACGCGGTAGCCCTCGCGCGCGAGCAGGCGCTGGGTCACGCGGCGCACGGTGAGCGAATCGTCCACCACCAGCACCAAAGGTGCGCGCAGCGCGGCGATCGCCGGCCGCTTGCTTGGCGCCGCACCGACTTCGGCGTCGCGCGCGCCTACCATGGCGCTGCGTGCAGCGTCGCCGTAAAACGTTGCCAGCGCCACTGGGTTGTAGATCAGGGAGACGGCGCCCGAAGCGAGCAGGGTCACCCCCGCCAAGCCGGGCAGGCGCGAGAGCTGCGGCCCGAGGTTCTTGACCACCACTTCCTGATTGCCCAGCACTTCGTCGACGTGCAGCACGATGCGCTGCTGTGCCGAGCGCACCACCACCACGGGCAGCGAGCGCGCCTGGAGTTCAGTGCCGCGCGCGCTCAGCTGCAGCAAGGCGCCGATCCAAAAGAACGGCAGAGGGTGGCCAGCGTGCGTGTAAGTACCGCTCGCGTAGGCGGCCTCGATCTCGGCAGGCGTTGCGCGGCGCACCAGTTCAACCAGGGTCGAGGGCACCGCGACCGTGACATCGCCACAGCGCAGCCTCACCACCTGCGTCACGGCCGTGGTGAGCGGCAGCACCAGTTTGAAGCTCGTGCCCTGGCCCGCGGCACTGGCCGTTTCGATGCGCCCGCCCAGCGCGTTGACCTCGGAGCGCACCACGTCCATGCCCACGCCTCGCCCGGCGAGTTCGGTAATGGACTCGGCGGTGCTGAAGCCGGGCATGAAGATCAAGTTGGCCAGATCGGCGTCGCTCGGCGTCGCATGGGCCTCGATGAGCCCGTTGGCCACGCCCTTGGCGCGGATGCGTCCGAGGTCGAGGCCGGCGCCGTCGTCGCGGAACTCGACGCTCACTTCGTTGCCTTCCTGGCGCAGCGCGACGACGATGCTGCCCACCGGCTCTTTGCCGGCGGCGCTGCGCCGCGCGGGAGACTCGATGCCGTGGGTGATGCAATTGCGCAGCAGGTGCTCGAAGGCGCCGGTCATGCGGTCGAGCACGCCGCGGTCGACTTCGATCGAGCCACCCACGATGTCGAGGCGGACTTGTTTGCCGGTCTCCTTGGCCGCCTGACGCACGACACGGTAGAGCCGCTCGGACAAGCCTTCGAACTCGACCATGCGAGTGCGCAGCAGGTCATCTTGCAGGTCGCGCGTGAGGCGCGTCTGCACGGCCAGTTGATCCTCCGCCGTCTCGAGCGTTCGCTGCAAGGTGCGCTGCACCGTGGCGACGTCGTTGACCGACTCGGCCATCATGCGCGTGAGTTCCTGGAAGCGCGTGAAGCGGTCGAACTCGAGCGGGTCGAAGGACTGCGCCGCGAACTTGGCCGCTTCCAGGCGCGTGCTCATCTGGGTCTCGGCCTGCAACTCGATGTCGCGCAGTTGCTGGCGCAAGCGCTCGAGGTTGTCGGTCAGGTCGCCGAGCGATCCCTTCATCTTGGCGATCTCGGCCTCGAGCCGCGCACGTGCGATGCTGACCTCGCCGGCCTGGTTGACCAGGCGGTCCAGCAACTGCGTGCGCACGCGCACCGCCGACGCCAGGCGCGCGCGCTCGGCGGGCGCCAGCGGCAGGCCGGAGCCGCCGCGCTTGAAGCGCGCCCAATCGATGCCCTGCGGCACGCTTGGGCTCGCACGGCCTGCCGTCTCCTCATCGTGCGCCCGCCCATGCGGCGAACCCTGCAGCACGGCGGGGGGCCATGCGGGCTCCTCGGCCATCCGCGGCATGCTCGGCTCGTAGGCTGGCGTTGCTTCGTCGAGCGGTGGCCACGCGGTGTTGACGACATGCACGTCGGGCGTGTCCACGAGCGGTGCCAGCGCATGCGGCGCGGCGGCATAGGCCGCGGCATCGCGCTGGCGCAAGGCCTCGAATGCGACGCCCATGCCGTCGGCACGGTCGAGCAATTGCTCGATGTCGACCGCGGTCGCCGCCTCGCGGGCGACCAGATGTTCGATGGCGGTTTCGAGCCGATGCGCAAGCTCGCCCAGGCGCATGGCGCCGGCCAGTCGAGCACCGCCCTTGAGCGTGTGCAGGGTGCGCATCGCCGCCGTGGCATGCGCGAGCGCGCCGGGCTGCCCGGTCCAGTCGCGCAAGTGCAAGGACAGTTGGGGCAGCAACTCGAGCGCCTCTTCCTCGAAGAAGGGAAACAGATCGGCGTCGACCACGTCCACCGAGTCCAGGTCTTCTTCGCTGTCGAAGGCGGCGCGGCTCACCTTGCTCGGCGCATCGAAAGTAGGCGGCACGAACGCGTGGAAGACGGATTGGCCCAAATCGCAGAAGACGGTCGGTCGAAGCGGCTCTGGAGGCACCGGCTGCGCGGTGGCGGCGAGCGGCTGCACTGCCGGCACTTCGGGCATCTCGAACACTTCGGGCGATTCGGGCCGCTCGGGTGCTTCCGGCACGTCGGACGCTGCGGACGGCTCGGAAAGCTCGGGAAGCTCGAGCAAAGCAGCTTGCGGTTCAAACTCGGGCTCGGACTCGGACTCGAACAGGGGCTCCGACAATGCGGGCTCGAGTGATACCGGCTCGGTTTTAACCTGCGGCGCCGTGGCTGCGCTCGCAATGCTTGCCAAAGACCCGAGCTCCGGCTCGGCCGGCGCCGGCACCAGGGCGACCGACGCCAGCACCGATGTCGGCGCAGTCGCAAGCGCCTCGTGCTGCTCCTCGCCGTGCTGCACGGCGGCCATCAATTCGAGCCGCTGCGCCATTTCGATCTCGTAGGCGTTCACGCGATCGAGCAGATCTCGAGACGCAGACTTGAGGAAGCCAGCTGCGAACTGGTGCAGCAGCCGGCGCACTTCATCGGCCACGTCGTTGAACAGACGCGCGTCGTCGGCGCGCCCGCGGCCAAGCGTTTGCGAATGCATGAGCGCGTGTTCAAGCTGGCGCGCCAGGGAAGACAGGTCGGTAAAGCCAACGGTCGCCGAGCTGCCCGCCAGCGAATGCGCCAGCGCGATCGCGATCTCGCCCACCGGTCGCTGAAGCTCCAGCGCCCATTCGGACAACTCGTTGCCCAGCCGACGCGACAGTTCGTCGGCCTCGTTCAGGTAAATATTGAACAGCGGGATGCCGACCTGCAGGGGGCCGATCATCTTCACCTGTTCGTTGTAGGCCTCCTGCGGCGCCGGCGTCTCGAAGCTGTCTTCGGCCTCGGGCTGGCGCGCCTGCGGCTCTGCCCCGGCACCGAGCCAGCCGGCATCCTGGGCTGGCGCGGCGGTGTGCGAGGGCGGCAAGGGCTGCAAGGCTTCGGCCCATGCCCCGGCTTCGATCGTCGGCTGCTCGGACTCGAAACCCAGCGTCTCGGCGGCCGGCACGCCTTCGTCGAAAACTTCGTTGGCCGAAGCCTCTTCAAAGTCTGGCGCGGCCGGCACGGTGGAACGCAGCGACTCGATCGGCAGCGCATGCCGCATCGGCGCGCCAGCCTCGGATTCGGGCATGTCGAGCTCGAGCGTCGTGATGGTCGGCTCGGAGAACAAGCCGGCTTCGGCGGCTTCGGCGGGCGACAACTCCATGGCCATCGTGAAGGCCACCTCGAAATCCTCCGCGCTCGAGCGGCTGTCCACCAGCTCGATCGCCTCGACAGGCGCCTCGAACTCTGCGCCCTCGAAGGGCTTGGGCGACAGCGCGTTCTCGGCGGCATCGAATGCCTCGAAGTTCAGCGCATCGAATTTTGGCGCTGCGACTTCATCGAAGGCGCCCTGCGCCTGGCTAACGGTGAACTCGGCGGGACTCTCGGCGGCCTCGAGCGCGGCCACGCCGTCGTCGGAGCCGACGGTTTCCGGCAGGCTACCGACATCGCCCAGGTCGAAGCGGAAATCGAGCTCCAAGACCGGCTCGAAAGCCGCGGCGTCGGGCACGGGCTCGCGCTCGGGCGCGGCCGTGGGCTCGACCATCGGCGCCTCTGCATCCGCTGCGCCCGGTTGGTCCATGGGCAGCACGAAGGAGATCGGTGCCGAGGTCGGGGCGGGCGCATCCGAGCGGGCGCTCTCGAGGCTCAGGAAACGCCCGGAGATGCGCAGCGAATCGGCAACGCGGCACAGCGGCGCGCTCTGCCAGCCGGCGGTGTTGCCGGCGGCGATCGCTTCCACCCAGCCCGAGAGGAAGTCGAGCGCTTCGTCGGTGGTCTGCAGCAGCTCGGTGGTGGCGGGCTTCTGGGTCGCCAGTGCGGCGTTGTAGAGCTGCTCGCACGACCAGGACGCATCGCCGAACTCGCGCAGGCCGAGCATGCGCGAGCTGCCCTTGAAGGTGTGGAAGGCACGCCTTAGGGTGGTGAGTTGCTCGACGCTGGACGGGTCTTTTTCGAGCGCCCGAAGCGAGACACGCGCCGTCTCGAGCACCTCGCGCGCCTCTTCAAGGAAGATTTCGCGCATTTCGGGGTCGGCCTCGAGCCCGGTCGACTCGACCGCCGCCGGGGTGAGCGACATGAGCGGCAAAGGCGCCGAAACGGGCGGCGCCGCTTCCAGCCCGACCGGGTCGGACGCGGTGGCCACGAAGTCGGCCAGCGCGTCGGCAACCTGCTCGCGTGCGCTCGCCTCCGTGCGGCGCTTGGCGAACGGTGCGGCCACGCTGTCGATGGCGGCTTGCGCGCTCGAGAGGCTGGCGGCGAGTTCGGCTTGCAACAGCACTTCGGGCTCGTGCGAGAGGCGCTTGAGTTCGCGCGCCACCTGGTCCAGCGGCGTGTCCAGGCTGGCGGCCGAACTGGCCAGCGCCTGGGCCTGCGCGATGAGCGTCGGCTCGAGTCGCGTCGCCGCAGCGTCCTCGAGGGGCGTGGTGTGTCGACTCATTTGCGCAGCGAGCAAACCGCTGGTCGCGTCAAAGCGGAACATCGACTTGGCGAGCTGCGGCTGCACGCCAAGCAGGTCGATGAGGAAGCTGAGCGCGCTCAGGTTTCCGGCCAGACGCTCGAACAGCGGCTGTTGGTGGCGCGCGTCCTCGCCCGCGGCAACCAGGGCATCGACGTCCTCGCGCATGCGCAGCACCGCGAGCATGGCCTGCTCCAGACCGAGCACGGACAGCACGCCGCGCATGACCTGAAGCTGCGTCGGCACCGGCATCAGCACCGCAGGCTCGCCGGGAGCGCGGAAGAATTGGTCGATGGCTTTCTCGGACTCGGACAGCGCGCGGCGCAGTTCATGCACGACGCTGCCCATCGTCTGACGGTCGGACACTCGGCGGTAGAGCTCCTCCATCCAGGTTTCCAGCGCTTGCGGCTTGGCGCCGTGGAACACCGCGTCGATGCGCTCGGCCAGCCGCTTGACGCGTGGGGCCTGTTCGGCGTGATCGAAGGAGCCGTCTTCGAGCGCGGCCTCCAGGTAGAGCATGCTGGTGGCAAGCTCCATCGCGAGCGCCGGCTGCGGCGTGCTGGCCGTGTGCACCGACTGCGTGATGACTGGCATGATCGCGTCGGCCAGTCGGTCGCCGCCGGGCACCAGGCGCTTGAGCGAATCGGCCACCAGACCGAACTGCTCGCTGAGGCCGCTCAGGCGGTGCATTTCCCCGCCGGCCACCGCCGACCATGAGTCCTTGGCGGCAAGCACACGCTTCTTGGCCTGGGCGACCCAGGCGGGGTCGAACCGGCCCAGGGTGACGACGTTGTAATCGGGCGGCAGCGCTTCGCCGACATGGCAGTAGGCATGGCGAACCGCTGCGAGGCGAGGCGCCTGTCCGTGCGCCGGCTCGCGCGAATAGATGCAGAAAAAGAGCAGGTCCTGCGCCAGGCGCTCGCCTGCGGCGGCGTTGCCTTTTTGCTGCGCGCGCAATTGCGCCAGAAGGCGCGAGCCCAAGCGCTTGCTATAGACGTCGGGCGTGAAGAGACTGTGCGCTTGCGCCTCGAAGTAGCCCGCGGCCAGCCGCCACAAGGTGGCGCTGTGCGCATGGGTGGCGCCGGTCGCGAAGCCGGCGCTGATCGCCGACAGGCGCTCGAGTGCGTCGGGCGTGCTGCCGCGCATGAGCCCGAGCAGGTGGCCTTCGAAGTCGGTCACCGCGGCGGCATCGACCGAGCGCGCCGCGACGTCGGCCTCGATCGTGATCGAGCGCCATTGCCAGTCTTGCGGCCACAGGTCGGCGGGGTGGACGCGCTCGGCGCCCACCAGCTCTTGGACGGCGCGGTACTGCGGGAACAGGGCCACCGTCGACACCGCTCGGCCGCCCAGTCGGCGCGCGAGCAGGTCGAGCAAGGCGAACGACGCGCGCTCGATCGCCTCGACCGCGGCGATGTCGAGCTTGTGCGGCTTGGCGATGTAGCGCTGCACCAGCGCCTCGCTCGAGCGCAGCAGCACCGCACCGGCCGGGAGCCCGACCAGATCGAGCACGCCCACGCCTTGATGGAGGTGCTGGCGCGCCGCGCGCAGCACGGTCGGCTCAACATCGTCGAGGTCGGAGTCGAAGGTCGATTCGGTTTCCCGCAGGGTCCGCCGCAGCGCCTTGTGCGCGCTGTCGAGCACCTTGCGCAACTCTTCCTGGACCCAGGCGAGGGCGCTGACGTCGGCTTGGGTATCGGATTGGCTGGTGTCCATGCGCTGCCTCGTTGCGTGCCCGTGTGCGGCCCGGCCTACAGGCCAGCCAGCCGCGCGCCGGTCAACTGATCTTGAATCGCGCCACGGAGGTCTTGAGCTCCTCCGCGGTCTTGGACAGCTCGCGCACGAGCTGTGCGGTCGAGCGCGTGCCATCGCCGGTCTGCTCGGTCACGGCGAAAATATGCTGGATGTTGGCGGCCACGATGTTGGCCGATTGCGCCTCGCGCAAGCTCTCGTTGGAGATGTCCTCGATCAGCTCGGCGAGCTGGCGCGAAACGCGGTCGATCTCGCCAAGCGCCGTGCCGGCGTTGTCGGAGAGCCGTGCGCCCGCCACCACGCCCTGCGTGGATCGCTCCATGGCCGCCACGGCGTCCTGGGTGTCGGTTTGAATGGCCCTCACCAGAGCGGCGATCTGCTTGGTGGCGTCGCCGGAACGCTCGGCCAGGCGTTGCACTTCTTCGGCCACCACCGAAAAACCTCGCCCGGCCTCGCCGGCGGACGCCGCCTGGATGGCCGCATTGAGCGCCAGCATGTTGGTCTGCTCGGTGATGTCGGAGATGAGTTCGGTGATTTCGCCGATCTCCTGGGAGCTTTCGCCCAGGCGCTTGATGCGCTTGGAGGTGTCCTGAATCTGGTCGCGCAGGGTGTTCATGCCGCCGATGGCGTCTTGCACCGCCTGCAAGCCCGAGCCGGCCGCCACCAGCGACTGACGCGCCACCTGGGCCGACTGGGTGGCCTGCGCCGACACGCCGTTAATGCGCTCGGCCATCTGCAGCACCGACTCGCCGGTTTCGCGAATCTCGCGCAATTGCTCGTCCGACGCCGCCAGCAGCTCGGTGGAGGTGGCCTCCACCTGCGTGGTGGTCTCGGTCATGCGCGAGACCGAGCCCTGCACTTGCGACACCAGGGTGCGCAATTCCTCGACGGTGTAATTCACCGAGTCGGCGATGGCGCCGGTGATGTCTTCGGTGACCGTCGCCTGCTGCGTGAGGTCGCCTTCGGCCACCGTCTGCAGCTCGTTCATGAGTCGCAGGATCGCGGCCTGGTTCGCGTCGTTGATGCGTTTGGTGTCCTGCTCCTGGCGCTCGGCTTCGCGGCGCTGCACGTCGGCGAGCACGGCGCGCTGGCGCTGCTCTTGCAAATAGACATAAAGCAACCCTGCCAAGCCGGCCAGCGCCAACAACAGCGAGCCGGCGAGCAGCGCGATGTTGAGGGCCGAGAAGCCCGAGCGTGCCTGCAACTGCTCCTGGATGCCGTGCAAGCCGGTGCGCAGCGGTTCGCTGTCGGCCACGATCTGCGCATGCGCTTCGCGCGCGGCCACCAGGCCCTGGAGGTTGCCGAGGATGGCGCCACCCTGCACGCGACTTTCCTCGTATTGCTTCAGCAAGGCCTGCAAGCGCTCGCGCGTCGCCGGGTCGCGGGTGGCGCCGAGGCGCAATTCGGCGTTGCCGTCGAGCAGGCCCTGCGCGAGTTCGCGAAATGCGCTCAGGTCCTTGCCGAGCAGAAACACCGCCTCGGGCGAGACGCCTTCGAAGGTGAGGAACTCGTTGGCCGACTTGCCGATGCGCTGAGTGAGCATGACCAACTGGCCGACCGCGGCAAGCTCGGCCGACGAGGCGTCCTGCTGAAACTTGAGCGAGGAGACGGTTTCGGCGATTTCAAGGAGGTCGGACGACTGCCGGTTGATGGCGCGCAAGGACTGGGTCACTTGGGTGAGCGCGGTCTGCTGCGCCAGCACGGTGTTGGCGTTCTTTTCGGCCTTGTCGATCAGCGGCATGATCGGGGCGAGCATGGGCTGCATCGCATCGGGCGCGGCCACCAGCGTGGCGCTGCCCGAGCGAAGCCCGCGTGCCGAGGCGACCAGCACGCGCGCGCTTTCCTTGACCTCGACGAATGAGGCCCGGTTGCCCACGAGAGCGAGCGACACCGACTTCGCAAGTCGCTGCGACTGCATCAGCGCATCGCCGGTTTCGGCCAGTTGCCGATTGGTCTGGTTGGCTGCGTTGAGGGAAAAAGTCGTCACGGCCACGAGCCCGATCAAGCCGACGATGAGCAGGCCGCCCAGCACCCGCTGTTGCGTGCCCGCGTTCATGCCGTCGATCAGCGGCAGCGCCCTGCCGGCTTGCCGCGGCTCGTCTTGCCGGCGGGTCGCGATGAAGTCGCCCTGCAGTTCGGAGGGCGAGGCCTCCGAGATGATCGAGGTGTCGAAGCCCCGGCCGTGGGCGCTGCCGGCCAGGGTCGTGCTCTCGAGCGCCGCCGTCGGCTCGTGGCCGCTCGCCACGCCCTTGTCCGCCCCGGGATACGCCTCGTCGAAAGCCAGATCGCCGCCGTCGGAGGCAGCGCCGCTGCGGTCGCCGCGACCTTTTAACTTGTCAAAAAATCTCATGGAAGCCCTCGCTCGGTTCGGTGGAAGCAAGGCCCGTCGCGCCGCAGCGCGTTTACCGGGCGATCCTCAGGAATTCGTCATCGACGGCCAGCGCCGCCAATTGCAGCTCTTGCCAGCGCCGGCCCTGGGCGTCGACATAACGCTCGCCGGCAAACGTCGGGCGCTGCGCGGACTGTGGATCGCACTGCAATTGCTCGGCGCTGCGCAGGCCGGCCAGCCGATCGACCAGTAGCGCGCAATTGAGGTCCAGAGACGGGTTGAACGCGACCAGGCGCGACTGCTCGCGGCCGATCTCGACAGCCGCGTCAAGCCGCACGCCCAGGAACGCGGCGAGGTCGACCACGCCGTGAAGCCGCCCGCGCAGGTTGGCCACCCCGACGAACCAGTCGCTGGTGTGCGGCACCGGCAGCAGCGTGGAGAGGCTAAAGATCTCACCGGCCTGCGCCAGCGGCAACAAGACGCCCTGCCCGCCGCATTCGACGGCAAGCCAGGACACCGCGGTGCCGGTTTCGGTGCGCGCCGCCTGCAGGCGCTCGGCCAGCCGGGTCTGCAACGCGCGCAACGCTTCCTTCTTCGCCATGCCTTCTGTGTTTCTGTAAAGCGAGGATCGCGGGTCAGTCGAAGGCGCGGATCTTGGCGATCAGCTCGTCGGCGTCGACCGGCTTGACAACATAGTCGCGTGCACCCTGACGCATGCCCCAGACCTTGTCGGTTTCCTGATTCTTGCTGGTGCACATGATCACGGGCACGCCGTCGAAGCGGGGGTCGCGGGTGATGGCCCGCGTGAGCTGAAAGCCGTTCTGGCCGGGCATCACGACGTCCATGAGAATGAGATCGGGGCGGTCTTCGCCGAGCCGCTTCATGGCTTCTTCGCCGTTCTCGGCGGTACGCACCTTGTAGCCGCGCTTGGTGAGCAACTCCGAGAGGAAGTGCAGCTCGGTCTTGGAATCGTCGACGAGCAGGATTTTTTCGATGGCCATGGACGGCTCCTCTAGGTGGCTCGAGCCGCGGCGCGGTGGTTGGCTCGTCGCATCAAGGCGCACGCCGATGTTGCTGGACCGCGGCGAGCAACTGATCTTTGGTGAAGGGTTTGGTGAGGTAGTCCTCGGAGCCGACCATGCGCCCGCGGGCCTTGTCGAACAGGCCGTCCTTGGACGACAACATGATCACCGGAACACCCGAAAACTTGGGGTTGCGCTTGATGATGGCGCAGGTTTGGTAGCCGTCCAGGCGCGGCATGAGGATGTCGCAAAAGATCACGTGCGGTTGGTGATCGTTGACCTTGGCGAGCGCATCGAAGCCGTCCTCGGCCAAGACGACGGTGTAGCCGCCTTGCTTAAGGAAGATTTCCGCGCTGCGGCGAATCGTGTTGCTGTCGTCGATGACCAGCACCCGAGTCGTGTCCGCCGCAACCGCCCCCTCGCTACACTTTTGCATCAGCGCCTGGTTCACCGGCGGTGCTCCTCAACGACGGGTTGACTAACTAGATCTGGACCATTTCGAAGTCTTCTTTGCGCGCGCCGCACTCGGGACAAGTCCAGTTCATGGGGATGTCGCTCCACGCCGTACCCGGCGCGATCGCGTGTTCCGCGTCGCCCGAAGCTTCGTCGTAAATCCAGCCGCATATGAGGCACATCCAGGTTTTAGCTTCGCTCACGATATTGCGGCCACTCGTCACTACAATGAAGAAAGATTGTAGCGAGCGGCCTTGGCGCAAAGCCAAGCCGGCAAGGCCACATACGCAACATTCCTCACTATTTCCTGGAACTCCGTGACTGCCTGCGCACCGCGGCCGGAACCCTGGCCTCCACAAACATGAAGACCCCCGCGCAGAGCGCCACCCCGCCCGCAGAAGAAAACGCCGAAGCTGATGTAGCGCCCGCGTGCGTGATGAGCTTCAACGCCAGCGACCCGAGCGGCGCGGCCGGCTTGGCCGGCGACATCTCGACCATCGCGGCTATGGGCGCACACGCGCTGCCGATCGTCACCTCCATCATGATGCGCGACACGGCCGAGATCTTCGACTCGCACGAGATCGAGGCCGAAACCATCGTCGAGCAGGCGCGCAGCATCCTCGAAGACGTGAGCATCGCCGCCTGGAAGGTCGGCTTTCTCGGCAGTGCCGAAGGCGTGGCGGGCGTGGCCGAGGTCCTGAGCGACTACCCCGACGTGCCGCTGGTCGCCTACCTCTCGAGCGTGTCCTGGCTGCCGGAAGAAGACCAACAGGCCTACCTCGACGCGTTTCGTGAACTGATCCTTCCAGCCACCGAAGTGCTGGTGGGCAACCAGCAGACGCTCATCGACTTCTTGCTGCCCGATTGGGACGGCGAGCGGCCGCCCTCGGCGCGCGAGCTCGCGGTCGCCGCGGGCGAGCGCGGCACGCGCCATGTGCTCGTGACGGGCATCGCGCTGGCGCCGAGCAAAGGCTCCGAGGCCCAGGTCGACAATGTGCTCGCCTCCCCTCAGGGGGCGATTACGGGTGAGAAGTTCGAGCGTTTCGACGCCAGCTTCGTCGGTGCGGGCGAGACCCTCGCCGCTGCACTGGCGTCGCTGCTCGCCAGTGGCCAGGACCTGCACCTGGCGGTCTCCGAAGCGCTCAGCTTTCTGGACCAGGCGCTCGACTCGGGCTTTCGACCCGGCATGGGCAATGTGGTGCCGGACCGTTTCTTCTGGGCCCTGCCCGAAGCCGAGCCGGGCGAAGGCGAAGAAGGCGCGCTCGGCGAGGCCGGCTCCGAAGAAGCGCCGTCCACCGATCGCGGTACCCGCCGCATCCACTGAAGTGAACCGCCCCCGTTGCGGCTTCGCCGCGCCCCCTCAAGGGGGCGCCGCTGGCGGCCCGGCAAAGCCGGTCCGCGGCGGCTGCTTGATCGGCCGCTGCGTGCGCCTGGGGTCGCGCGCGGCGCGGTGGCGCCACTGAAATGGCAGCCCCGTCCAGCGCCGGTGCTGCCCGGCAAAAGCGAAGGCGTGGTCATGACCGAATCGCGTAACGCGGCGCTGTTCGCGCGCGCGCAGCGCAGCATCCCCGGCGGCGTCAACTCGCCCGTGCGTGCCTTTCGCGCGGTGGGTGGCACGCCGCGTTTCATTGCGCGGGCTGCCGGCGCCTACATGTGGGACGCCGACGGCAAGCGCTACATCGATTACATCGGCTCCTGGGGGCCGATGATCCTCGGTCATGGTCACCCTTCGGTGCTCGAAGCCGTGAGCAAAGCCGCCGCCGACGGCTTGAGTTTCGGCGCCCCGACCGAGCGCGAGATTGAACTGGCCGAAACCATCCTCGAACTGGTGCCGAGCGCCGAGCAGGTGCGCCTGGTCAGCTCGGGCACCGAAGCCGCGATGAGCGCCCTGCGACTGGCGCGTGGCGCCACCGGGCGCAGCAAGATCGTCAAGTTCGAAGGCTGCTACCACGGCCACGCCGACGCGCTGCTGGTCAAGGCCGGCTCGGGGCTGGCGACCTTTGGCCACCCCACCTCCGCCGGCGTGCCGCCCGAGGTGGTGCAGCACACCCTCGTGCTGCCCTACAACGACGTGGCCGCCCTCGAAGCGGCCTTCGACCTGCACGGCCGCGGCATCGCCTGCGTGATGATCGAGCCGATCGCGGGCAACATGAATTTCGTGCGCGCGAGCCTTCCCTTCATGCGCCGCCTGCGCGAGCTCTGCACGCGCGACGGCACCTTGCTCGTGTTCGATGAGGTCATGAGCGGCTTTCGGGTCGCGCTCGGTGGAGCGCAAAGCCTGTACGCCCAGGCGATCCCCGGCTTCAAGCCCGACCTCAGCGTGTTCGGCAAAGTCATCGGCGGGGGCATGCCGCTGGCCGCATTCGCTGGCCCGCGCGCCATCATGGAACAGCTTGCCCCGCTGGGAGCGGTCTACCAGGCCGGCACCCTGAGCGGCAACCCGGTGGCCACCGCCTGCGGCCTGGCCACACTGCGCGAGATTCGCAAACCCGGTTTCTTCGAGGCCCTCTCGCGCCGCACGCGCGAGCTCACCGAAGGCCTTTGGCAAGTCGCGCGCGAGGCCGGCGTGCCGTGGGCGGGCGACTGCGAAGGCGGCATGTTCGGCTTCTTCTTCTCGCACGCCTTGCCGCAAGACTATGGCGGCGTCATGGCCACCGACAAGGCCGCCTTCGACCGCTTTTTCCACGCCATGCTCGAGCGTGGCGTCTACCTGGCCCCGGCGCTCTACGAGGCCGGCTTCGTGAGCGCGGCCCACTCGCCCGCCGACATCGCCGCCACGCTCGCCGCCGCGCGCGACGCGCTTCGCCCTTAAGGCTTCGCCTCGCTGCGTGCGCGCAGGTCCTCACGCGGCGCCCCCTCGAAAGCTTTCATGCACCTGCACGTACTGGGCATTTGCGGCACCTTCATGGGCGGCCTGGCCGCGCTCGCCCGCGAGGCCGGACACCGCGTGACCGGCTGCGATGCCAACGTCTACCCGCCGATGAGCGAGCAGTTGCGCTCCTTGGGCATCGACCTGGTCGAGGGCTACGACGCCCAGCAGATGGCGCTTGCGCCCGATCTGTTCGTGGTGGGCAACGTGGTGTCGCGCGGCAATGCGCTCATGGAAGCGATTCTCGATGCCGGCGCGCGCTTCACCAGCGGCCCCCAGTGGCTCGCCGAGCACGTGCTGCACGGTCGCCATGTCCTGGCCGTGGCAGGCACGCACGGCAAGACCACGACCACCGCCATGCTGGCCTGGATCCTCGAGGCCGCGGGGCGCCAACCGGGCTTCCTGGTGGGCGGCGTGCCGTGCAACTTCGCGGTGAGCGCCCGGCTTGGCGCGCAGGGCACTACGGCCAGCGCGCTCGGCGCGCCCTTCGTCATCGAGGCCGACGAATACGACACCGCTTTCTTCGACAAGCGCAGCAAGTTCGTGCACTACCGGGCGCGCACCGTGGTGCTCAACAACCTCGAGTTCGACCATGCCGACATCTTTGCCGACCTGGCCGCCATCGAGACCCAGTTCCACCACCTCGTGCGCACCGTGCCCGCCAGCGGCCGTCTGGTCGTCAATGCGCGCGAGACGAGCCTGGCGCGCGTGCTCGAGCGCGGCTGCTGGAGCGACGTGGCGCACTTCGGCGTGCGCGGCGACACGCCTGGCTACCGCGCGCGGGGCGAGCCGCATGCCTTCGACGTGCTCAAGTCGGGGCTGCACGTCGGGCGGGTCGAATGGTCCTTGCTCGGCGAGCACAACCAGCTCAACGCGCTCGCCGCCATCGCCGCGGCCGAACATGCCGGCGTGACTGCAGCCGACGCCACCCGGGCGCTGGCCACTTTCGCCAACGTTCGGCGCCGCATGGAGCTGAGCGGCGAGGCCCGCGGCGTGCGGGTCTACGACGACTTCGCCCATCATCCGAGCGCCATGCGCACCACCCTGGACGGTCTGCGCCGGCGCATCGGCGAGCAGGGTCTCGGGCCGCGCATCCTGGCGGTGTTCGAGCCGCGCTCCAACACCATGAAGCTCGGCGCCATGAAGGCGCAACTGCCGTGGGCGCTCGAAGAAGCCGACCTGGCCTTTTGCCACAGCGGGGGCCTCGATTGGAACGCGCGCGAAGCGCTCGCGCCGCTCGGCGAGCGCGCCGTCGTCTGCGACTCGATCGACGCCCTCGTGCGCCGGGTCGCACAGGCCGCGCGGCCGGGCGATCACGTGCTCTGCATGAGCAACGGCGGCTTCGGCGGCATCCACGGCAAGCTGCTGACGGCGCTGGCCGATTGAGCGCGTGGGCAGCCTGCACCGGCGCCCGGCCCCGCCGCGGCATCTGCTCTACCTGCACGGCTTTCGCTCGTCGCCGGCGTCGACCAAGGCGCGGCTGACGGCCTCGGCGGTGGCCGGCCTGCGCGAGCGCGGGCAGGCGATCGAGTGGTGCTGCCCGCAACTGCCGCCCTCGCCAGCCGAGGCGCGCGAACTGATCGATGCGCTGGCAGCGCCGTGGGCGGGCTGCGACATGGCCGTCATCGGCAGCTCGCTGGGCGGCTATTACGCCACCGTGCTGGCCGAGCGCCGCGGCTGCCGTGCCGTGCTGCTCAACCCGGCCGTCGAGCCGGCGCGCGACCTGGCGCTACGGCTCGGCGAACAAAGCGCGTGGCACGAACCCGAGGCGCGTTTCGAGTTCACGCTCGCCCATGTGGGCGAGTTGCTCGCCATGCGCCCGCCCGCCATCACCGGGCTGCAGCGCTACTTTACGGTCGTGGCCAAGGGCGATGAAGTGCTCGACTGGCGCGAAATGCGCTCGCGCTACGCCGGCGCGCCCGGCCTGTTGCTCGAGGGCGGCGATCACGCACTGAGCGGCTTCGAGCGGCAATTGCCCAGCATCCTCGACTTCCTCGGTTTTCGCTGAGGGCGGGCGCAGCCAATGGGAGAATCGGCGCACGATGGCCGACACCTACACCCTGTTTGAAGACGCTGGCAAGTTTTACGCCGGGCGCGTGATGTCCGAAGCCGAAAGCTCCTTGCAGGTCGAGCTCGATTCCGGCCGGCGCGTGAAGATCAAGGCCGCCAATGCCTTGCTGCGCTTCGCGCGGCCGGCGCCGGCCGAACTGCTCGCGCAAGCGCATGCGCTGGCCGCCGAAATCGACCGCGACCTCGTTTGGGAAGTGGCGCCCGAAGACGACTTTGGCTTCGAGACGATCGCAAGCGAGTACTTCGGCGCCAGCGCCGATGCGACGCAGCAGGCGGCCACCTTGCTTGGCCTATTCGACGCGCCGCACTACTTCCACCGCCGCGGCAAGGGCCGCTTTCGCAAGGCGCCTCGAGAGGTGTTGCAGCAGGCGCTGGTGGCCATCGAGCGCAAGGCGCAGCAGGCCGCGCAGATCGAACAGTGGGCCCAGGAGCTGGCGGCTGGCCGCTGCCCGGAGCCGGTGCTCGAACAGCTCTACAAGATCTTGTTCAAACCCGATAAAAACAGCGCCGAATACAAGGCGGTCGTCGAAGCCACGAAGCGCGCGCACAAGGCGCCGCTCGCGCTGTTGCAGGCCGCCGGCGCGATCGCCAGCCCCTACCAGTTCCACTGGCGACGCTTCCTGTTCGAATTTTTCCCCAAGGGTTGCGCATTTCCCACCGTCGCTGCTGCGCCGGTCGGCGAGGAGCTGCCGCTGGCGGCCTGCCAGGCGTTTTCGATCGACGACTCCAGCACCACCGAGATCGACGATGCGCTCTCGGTGCAGGGCCTGGGCAGCGACACGGTCGTGTTCGGCGTGCACATCGCAGCCCCCGCCCTGGCCTTTGCGCCGGGCTCGCTGCCCGACCAGCTCGCGCGTTCGCGCTGGTCGACGGTTTACATGCCGGGCCACAAGCTCACCATGCTGCCCGACGAGGTGGTGCAGGCCTACACGCTCGCGGCCGGGCGCGACTGCCCGGCGGTGTCGCTCTACGTGAGCCTGGACGCGGCATCCCTGCAAGTGAAGGCTTTCGAGACCCGCCTCGAGCGCGTGCCGATCGCGGCGAACCTGCGCCACGACCAGCTCGACGCGGTGGTGACGCAAGCCTCGCTCACCGGCGAGGCCGATGCAGCCTACACGTTCGCGCCCGAGCTGGCGTTCGCCTTTCGGCTCGCTCGGCACCTCAAGGCAGCCCGCGAAGTGGTGCGCGGCAAGCCGGAAAACTTCAACCGCCCCGACTACAGCTTCAAGCTGCTCGGCAAGGACGGCGAGACCGTGCGCGGCGAGCCCGATGGCAGCGAAAGCGTCGTCATTGGCGAGCGCAAACGCGGCTCGCCGCTGGACTTGATCGTGGCCGAGGCAATGATCCTGGCCAACAGCCACTGGGGCGGCTGGCTGGCCGAGTGCGGCGTGCCCGGTATTTACCGCAGCCAGGCCAGCCTCAGCCCGGGCATCAAGGTGCGCATGGGCGTGCGCCCCGCGCCGCATGCCGGCATGGGCGTGGCGCAGTACGCCTGGGCCACTTCGCCGCTGCGTCGCTACGTCGACCTGGTCAACCAGTGGCAGATCGTCGCCTGCGCGCGCCACGGGCGTACCGCCGCCCTGGCTGCGCCGTTCAAGCCCAAGGACGCCGAGCTGTTCTCGGTGATCTCCGGTTTCGACACCGCCTATGCGGCCTACAACGAGTTTCAGAACGGCATCGAACGTTATTGGGCGATGCGCCATCTGCAGCAAGCCGGCCAGACCGAGCTGGCCGCCGCCGTCTTGAAAGACGGCCTGGTGCGCGCCGACACCTTGCCGCTGGTGTTTCGCGCCCTCGGCTGCGAAGCGCTGCCGCGCGGCGCGCGGGTTCGCGTGCGCATCGCCGGCATGGACCTGCTCACGCTGGAGTTGCACGCCAAGCTGCTTGCGCGCCTGGACGACCCCACCACCACCAGCGACGACGCCGCCGTCGACACGGAGGAGGCGGACGATGGCGCCCAGGAAGGCGCTGCGCTGACGCTGGCCATCGACGTGCCCGACGAAGGCGCGTCGGACCCGCCGGCGCCCGCCGAGTCGCTGGCTTGAGACGCTGAGAGTCTCAGAACAGCGATGCCGCCATGAATCGGACGCTCTCGCGCTGGGCGCGGCGCCTGCGCGGCCTGAGCACCCTGCAGATCGCGCTGTTGCTGTCTTTTGGCCTGCATGCCGCGCTGCTGACGGTGCGCTTCGTCGACCCCGAACGCTTCGACCGCGTCTTCAAGGACACACCGCTCGAAGTGATCCTGGTCAACGCGCGCTCCACCGAGCCACCGCTCAAGGCCCAGGCCATCGCTCAGGCCGCGCTCGCCGGTGGCGGCGAAGCGCAGAAGGGGCGCGCCACCTCGCCGCTGCCGCCCTCGGCCACCAGCGAAGTGGGCGACTCCCTCGAAGACGCCCGCAAACAAATCCAGACCCTGCACGAGCAGCAGACGCGGCTGCTCGCGCAGATCAGGCGCGAGTTGGCCAGGCTGCCGGCGCCCGACCCCCAAAAAGACGAGGGCACGCCCGACGCGCGTTCGCAAACCGAGCAGCGGCGCCAGTTGCTGCGCATGCTCGCCGAGATCGAAAAGCGCATCAACGAAGAGAACGCGCGCCCGCGCAAGCGCTACATCAGCCCCTCCACCAGCGAAGCGGTCTACGCGATCTACTACGACACCCTCAAGCGCCGTATCGAAGACCGCGGCACACGCAATTTTCCCGAGGAAAAAGGCAAGAAGCTCTACGGCGAACTGGTCATGCTCATCTGGGTCGATTCCAGCGGCCGCGTGGTCGAGACCGAGATCGTGCAGGGCTCCGGGCAGGCCGCGCTTGACCGGCGCGCCCAGGCCATCGTGCGTGCCGCCGGGCCTTTTGGAGCCTTCACCGAGGCGATGCGCAAGCAGGCCGACCAGATCGCGGTCGTGTCGCGCTTTCGCTTCACCCGCGACGAGGCCCTGGAGACGCGCTTCCAGTCGATCCCCCCATGACGAACGCCCAGCAAACGCCGGCTGCGCGTGGCGCGCCCGACCGCTACGCCGTCGTTGGCCAGCCGGTCGAACACAGCCGCTCGCCCTTCATACATGCGCGCTTTGCCGAGCTCACCGGTCAGGCGCTGGACTACGCTCGGCTGCCTTGCCCGCTCGATGGATTTGCCGCCGCGATCCTTGCGCTGGCGGCGAGCGGCGCGCGCGGCTGCAATGTCACGCTGCCCTTCAAGTTCGAAGCCGCAGCACTCGCCACGAGCTTGAGTCCGCGTGCCGCCCTGGCGCAGGCGGTCAACACCCTGAGCTTCGACTCACTTGGGCGCCACGGCGACAACACCGACGGTGCCGGCCTGGTGCGCGACATCGGCAGCCACGCGGGCGTCGACCTGCGCGGCGCAAGCCTGCTGCTCGTGGGCGCCGGTGGGGCCGCGGCGGGCGTGCTCGGGCCCTTGCTCGAAGCCGGCGTGTCGCGCCTGGTGGTGGTTAACCGTTCGCCGTCCAGAGCGAGCGCGCTGGTGCAACGCCATGCGGCGCTCGCCTCGCGCCACGCTTGCGATTTGAGCGCCGCGGCGCTTGGCGAGCCCGGCAGCGGCTTCGACGTCGTCGTCAACGCGACGGCCGCGAGCCTGGCCGGCCAGGGCATTCCCGTACCGGCGAGCGTGTTGCGCCGCGGCACGCTGGCCATCGACATGATGTACGGCCCGCCGGCACGGGCCTTTCTAGACTGGGCGCACACCGGCGGCGCCGAGGGCCGCGATGGTCTGGGCATGCTGGTGGAGCAGGCCGCCGAGGCCTTTGCCGCATGGCGTGGCGTGCGCCCGCCCACGCGCGAGGTGCTGGCCGAGTTGCGTGCGGCCGTTCGGGCCGAGGCGGCATGAAGGCGCTGCTGCGCTACCTGCTGCTGCTGCTGGTCAGCGCCGTGGCGCTGCAGCTTGTGTTTGCCCTGAGGATCGCCGCGATGCGCCTCGTCGACCCGCAGTCCACCAGCCTGCAGCGCAGCGAAATCGTGCGGCTCTTGCGCGAACCCGCTCCCCTGCGCTGGCAGCAGGCCTGGATGCCCTACGAGCGCATCGCCGATTCCATGAAGCGCGCCGTGATCGCCTCCGAGGACTCGGGCTTCACCGAGCACGCGGGCATCGACTGGGAAGCGATCGAGAAAGCCTGGGAGAAGAACCAGCGTGCGCAGGCCCGCACCGAAGCCGCGCCGCGACTGGCCGCTGCGCCGCAGCGCCTGCCCAAGCTGGTCGGCGCATCCACCATCACCCAGCAGCTCGCCAAGAACCTGTTCCTCTCGAGCGAACGCAGCCTGCCGCGCAAGGCGCAGGAGTTCGTGCTGAGCATGATGCTCGAGGCGCTGTTGTCCAAGGAACGCATTCTCGAGGTCTACCTCAACAACGTTGAATGGGGCGCGGGCGTGTTCGGCGTGCGCGCCGCGGCTCAACGCTATTTCGGCATCGACGCCGACCGCCTGGCGCCCATGCAGGCGGCCCGGCTGGCCGTGATGCTGCCCGCACCCAAGCGCTTCGAGAAACGCCCGGGATCGGCCTATGTCAGCGGCCGCGCCGCCACCGTCGTCGCCCGCATGGGATCCGTCGAATTGCCCTGACCACCGGTTTGCAGCCGGGCGCCGAGTACGCGCGGGCGGCGCCGATCTTGCCCCACACCAGCATGCACTCCACGCTTCGCGAACAGATCGCAGTCACCGCCGCCCGCCTGGTGGTGGAAGAAGGCCTCGAATACGGGCCGGCCAAGCAGCGCGCCCTCAAACTCCTGGGCAAGCGCGGCTTGCCCAGCGGCGACTTGCCGGGAAACGACCTCCTCGAAGCGGAAGTGCGGGCCTACCTGGCAATTTTTTGCGCCGACACCCAGCCAGGTGAACTGGCGCAATTGCGCCGGGTGGCGCTCACCTGGATGGAACGCCTTGCCGCCTTTCGCCCCCATTTGACCGGCGCCGTATGGCGTGGCACGGCCACTTGCTCGAGCGGCGTGCATCTGCAGCTCTACTGCGACGACCCCAAGTCGGCCGAGATCGCGCTGCTCGAGCAGCGCATCGCCTACGAAGTGGGCAGCATCCGCGGCCCGCGCGCAGCGCCGATCGACGTGCTGAGCTTTGCGCACCGCGAACCAGGACCGCCGCGCGCGGCGGCGCCTGCCGCGGCGCGCGCAGGGCTCGGCGGCGCGGCAAGCGCAGGGTTTGGCGGCGCGGCAAGCGCGTCGGGCCAAAGGATATTTGTCTACCTCAGCATCCTCGACCACGACGACCTGCGCGGCGCCCTCAAGCCCGACGCCCACGGCCGCGCGCTGCGCGGCGATGCAAAGGCCTTGCGCCAGCTGATGGAGAACACCCCATGACGAGCAAAGTCCCTTCGAGGCGTCGACGCACGCTGTTGATCGCCGGCACCGCCGCTGCGGCGACCTCTGCCGGGGTGGGCCTGGCATGGTGGCGACGCAGCGCAGCTCCGGATTCCAAGGATGCGCCCAAGGCGCAGCAGCTTGGCGCTGCCGCGCCAGCAAGCTCACCCGGCGCCGAGCAGCCCGGCAACGAGCTGTGGGCGCTGCGTTTCGAGCGGCCCGAAGGCGGCATGCTGGAGATGGCGGCGCTGCGCGGCAAGCCGCTGCTCATTAACTTTTGGGCTACCTGGTGCGCCCCATGCGTGCGCGAAATGCCGCAAATCGACCGCTTCTACAGAGAATACGCCGCCTTTGGGTGGCAAGTAGTTGGACTGGCGATCGACGGGCCGACCCCCGTGCGCGAATTTCTGGCCACTAAACTCAAGGTGACTTTTCCGATCGGCTTGGCCGGCTTCGAGGGCAGCGCACTCACCCGGCAATTGGGCAACGACCGCGGCGGCCTGCCGTTCACCGTAGTGATCGACGCCAGCGGCAAGACGGTGCAGCGAAAGCTGGGCGAAACGAGCTTCGCTGAAATGGTTTCATGGGCCCAGGGCGTGCAGTGAAAAAGCGGCGGCGACGTACCGGTAGCTAAACTTTTACGCGTAAAGTTATGGCTTCCCTGGCCGATCTGCCGGTTATTTGAACTCATCGGATGCAAATCCTCGTTATTCACGGACCCAATCTCAACCTTTTGGGCAGCCGCGAGCCCGCCATTTACGGTGTCGCGACACTCGACGAGATCGACCGTGAACTCCATTTGCAGGCGGTGAAAGCCGGCCACACGCTCAGCGCCTTCCAGAGCAACCACGAGGGCGCGCTGGTGGACCGGGTGCAGCAGGCCCGCGGCGACTCGACCGCCTTCATCATCATCAACCCGGCAGCGTTTACCCACACGAGCATCGCCCTGCGCGATGCGCTGGCAGCCGTGGCCCTGCCTTTCGTGGAGGTGCACTTGTCCAACACGCACCGGCGCGAGGCGTTTCGACACCATTCCTATTTCTCGGCTCTGGCCGAAGGCGTGATCGTCGGGCTGGGCGCCACCGGCTACCGGCTGGCGCTCGAGTTCGCCATCGAACGACTTGGCGGTGCCACGCTAAAGACTTGAGGGTGCACTCGCGCGCTGATGGCCGCGCCGCTTTCCGAGAAACACAAGACTTTCGTTGGAGATTTCCATGGACCTGCGCAAACTCAAGACACTGATCGACCTGGTGTCCGAATCCAACGTCTCCGAGCTCGAGATCACCGAAGCCGACGGCAAGGTCCGCATCGTCAAAAGCCCGCCGGCGCCGATCATGCAGGCCTACGCCATGGCGCCGCTGCAGGTCGCGCCCGCCCCGGCCTCCGAGCTTCAGCCCGCTGCGCTGGCGCCGCCCGCCGCAGCGCCCGAGCCGACCGGCCACGTGGTGAAGTCGCCGATGGTCGGCACCTTCTACCGTTCGTCGAGCCCGGGCGCCAAAGCCTTGGTCGAGATCGGCAGCGAGGTCAAGGAGGGCGAGCCCATCTGCATCATCGAAGCGATGAAGATCATGAACGAGATCGAGGCGGACAAGAGCGGCAAAGTCACCCAGCTGCTGTGCGAGAACGGCCAAGCCGTCGAGTACGGCCAAGCGCTGTTCGTCATCGAGTAAGCCCGATGTTCAAGAAAATACTGATCGCCAACCGCGGCGAGATCGCCCTGCGCATCCAGCGGGCGTGCCGTGAGTTGGGTGTGCGCTCCGTCATCGTTTATTCCGAGGCGGACCGCGATGCCAAATACGTGCGGCTGGCCGACGAATCGGTCTGCATCGGGCCCGCCTCCTCGGCCCTGAGCTACCTCAACATGCCCGCCATCATCTCGGCGGCGGAAGTGACCGACGCCGAAGCGATCCACCCCGGCTACGGCTTCCTCAGCGAAAACGCCGACTTCGCCGAGCGTGTGCAGCAAAGCGGCTTCGTGTTCATCGGCCCGACGCCCGAGGCGATCCGCATCATGGGCGACAAGGTCGCGGCCAAGCAAGCCATGATCAAGGCGGGCGTGCCCACCGTGCCGGGGGCCGAAGGCGCGCTGCCCGACGATCCCAAAGAGATCACGCGGCAGGCGCGCGCGATCGGCTACCCCGTCATCATCAAGGCCTCCGGCGGCGGCGGCGGCCGCGGCATGCGCGTGGTGCACACCGAGGCGGCCCTGCTGCATGCCGTGCAAACCACCCAGGCCGAGGCCGGCGCGGCTTTCGGCAACTCCGCGGTCTACATGGAGAAGTTCCTGCAGAACCCGCGCCACATCGAGATTCAGGTGCTGGCCGACACGCAGCGCAACGTGGTGTGGCTCGGCGAGCGCGACTGCTCGATGCAGCGGCGTCACCAGAAAATCATCGAAGAGGCGCCGGCGCCCGGCATCGCACGGCGCACGATCGAGCGCATCGGCGAGCGTTGCGTCGCGGCCTGCAAGAAGATCGGCTACCGCGGCGTCGGCACCTTCGAGTTTCTCTACGAGAACGGCGAGTTCTATTTCATCGAAATGAACACGCGCGTGCAGGTCGAGCACCCGGTGACGGAGCTGGTGTCGGGCATCGACATCGTGCAGATGCAGATCCGCGTGGCCGCCGGCGAAAAACTGCCGTTCACGCAGCGCCAGATCGTCATGCGCGGACATGCCATCGAATGCCGGATCAACGCCGAGGATCCCTACAAGTTCACGCCTTCGCCGGGGCGCATTACGACTTGGCACGCGCCGGGCGGACCGGGCGTGCGGGTCGACTCCCACGTGTACACCAACTATTTCGTGCCGCCCAACTACGACTCCATGATCGGCAAGATCATCACCCACGGCGACACGCGAGAGCAGGCGCTCGCACGCATGCGCACCGCGCTGCTCGAAACCATCGTCGAAGGCATATCGACCAACATTCCGCTGCACCGCGAATTGATGGTCGACGCCAAGTTCGTCGAAGGCGGCACCAATATTCACTACCTAGAAAACTGGATGAGCGAGCGCAAACGCTGAATGAGCCTGCCCAGAGTCCTGCGGCGCGGCCTCGCCGACGCGGCCTTGCGCCCGTTCGGGGCGTTCTGCGAAAGCTAAACGATGCCAGGCACGACGCTGTTCGAAATCAGGCTGCTGACCGACCTGACCCGGGTGGAAGCGGTGTCGGACGCGCTGCTCGAATGGCAGGCGCTGAGCGTTTCGGTCGAGGACGCCTGCGCCGACACTGAGGCCGAACAGGCCTTGTTCGGCGAACCGGGCGAAGCCGCGCCAGAGCCGGGCTGGCAGCGCTCGCTCGTCACCGCCTTGTTTGGCGACGAGGCGGCGGCCAGCGGCGCGGCGGCGCGCCTGCTCGCCCAGGCCTGGGCGGGCGGCACCACGCTCGAAGCGATCGCGCCGGTGCCCGCACAAGACTGGGTGCGACTCACCCAGTCGCAGTTCACCCCGGTGGAGATCACGCCAAGCTTTTGGATCGTGCCGTCCTGGCACGCGGCGCCGGCCGCGGCCCGCTGCGTGATCCAGCTCGACCCGGGCCTCGCGTTTGGCACCGGCACCCACCCGACGACCCGCATGTGCCTGCGCTGGATTGCCGCCCACCGCGAGGCCGTAGAAGGCCAGCGTGCGCTCGACTACGGCTGCGGCTCGGGCATCCTGGCCATCGCAGCGGCGCGCTTCGGTGCCGCGCATGTCGACGCCGTCGACATCGATGCGGCGGCGGTGCGGGCCGCACGCGAGAACGCCGAGGCCAACGGCATCGACCTCGTCCCCGGGCTGCCCGACTCGCTCGGCGCGCCCGCCGGCAGCTATGGCGTGGTGCTGGCCAACATCCTGGCGACGCCGCTCCAGGTGTTGGCGCCCTTGCTGTCGGGCCATGTCGCGCCGGGCGGCCATTTGCTTCTCTCGGGCATCCTCGAGCGGCAAACCGAAGCCTTGCAGAGCGCCTACGCGCCGTGGCTGGCGCTCGAGGTGGGCGAGCGCGAGGACGGCTGGGTTCTCCTGAAGGCGCGCCGTCGCCCATGACGCTTGGGGCCCACTCGATGCCGCCGCGCGGCCTGCCGCGCCCGAGGAGCGCGCGGCTTGCGGCGGCCCGGTTTTGCCGAGCGGCGATGGCATCATCCCCAGCATGAGCCTGGCCACCCGCTGCACGCGCTGCGGCACGATCTTCAAGGTCGTGCAGGACCAGCTCAAGGTGTCCGGCGGTTTCGTGCGCTGCGGCCGTTGCCAGGAGGTCTTCAGTGCGCTCGAAGGCCTGTTCGACCTCGACCGCGAAGCACCTTCAAAAGCCACGCTCGCAGCGCCTTTTGGCGAGGCGACTCCCGCGCACGGCCTGGCCGAGTTCGTGGCCAGCCGCTCACCGCCGACGGCGGCGCAGTCCGCAACGCCGCTGCTCGAAAGCGTGCTCGAGCCACTGGCGCCCGCGCCGGACAACATCGTGCCGGGCAAGTTTGCCGCTCTGCCCGACGCGCCCGCTGCGCCCGACACCGAAGATCCGGACTTCGTCAACGCGCGCTATCCGAGCGAAATGCCGCCCGACTCGGTGCGCGAAGAGTCGAGCACGCAGAGCGAGCCAG
>JANONH010000278.1:0-1739 GCA_031420735.1 Methylibium sp. | reverse complement strand
GCGTCGGCCATGAGCCGCGCCAGCGTGGTCTTGCCGGTGCCGGGTGGGCCCCAGAGGATCATCGAGTGGGCACGCCCGGAGTCGAAGGCGGCGCGCAGCCCCTTGCCCGCATCGAGCAATTGCCCCTGGCCGATCACCTCGGCCAGGGTGCGCGGTCGCAGGCGCTCGGCCAGCGGCGCGTCGGCGGGCCAAGCGCCTTCGTCGCCGATTCGGGACGGTGCAATCGGCAGGCTGCTCGGCGACATGAAACGATTGTCGCAGCGCCAGCCACGCTTTGGAAAAGCGTAGCGGTCGACGTCTACAGTTGCCAGGGACGGCACGGGGCGAGCGTTGCCGGCCATGGCGCGGCGCGGCGCGCCGCGCTCTGCTCATTGGGCGAGCACGTCGACCCCGGCGGGCGCCTCGAAGCGAAAGCGCTCGGGCGCAAGCGCGGCATTCGACTCGACCTGCGCGAACTCCAGGCGCGAGCGCTGACCGAAGGCGTCGAGGACCTCGATGGCGGCCAGGCTCGAGCCGCGAAAGCCGATTTTCAAAGACTGGAACGATGCGTCCGTCGCACGCGGCAGGGCTTGTGCCCACTGCAGGCCGCCCGCGTCGGGCAGGGCTTTCAAGATGAAGTCGCGCTCGAGCGAGGTACCGGCCAAGAGCGCCGCTGGCGTGGCGCCCAGCGCGTCGTTGAACGCACGCACGGTGACCTGGTTGAGGTCGGTATCGAAGAGCCAGACCTTCTGGCCGTCGCCCACGATGAGCTGTTCGTAGGGCTTCTTGTAGTCGAAGCGAAAACGGTTGGGCCGCGAGAACTCGAAACTGCCGCTCGATGTGCGCTTCTTGACGCCGTCGGGCGCGGTCACCGTCTGGGTAAAGCTGGCGCGGCCGGTCTTGACGTCGGCGATGAAGCTCTTGAGCGTGTCGAGCGCATCGGCCCGGGCGCCCGCCGCAGAAAGCAACAACAGGCTGCAGGCGACCGCGCGCGCTGCGCTCAGCGCGCTCACTCCGCGGCCCTCTGCGGCACCAGCAAATCGCGGTTTCCGTTGGTCGCCATCGACGATACGAGTCCGGATTTCTCCATTTGTTCCAACAGCCGCGCGGCGCGGTTGTAGCCGATGCGCAGGTGGCGCTGCACCAGCGAGATCGACGCTCGCTTGTGCTGCAGCACGGTGGCCACGGCCTGGTCGTACATCGGGTCGGATTCGGTGTCGCCACCGCCTGCGCCCTCGGCGCCCGCGGCGCCTTCTTCGTCGAGCGTGCCGCCTTCGAGAATGCCTTCGATGTAGTTGGGGGCGCCCTGGCTGCGCAGGTAGTTGGCCACGCGGTGCACTTCTTCGTCGCTGACGAAGGCGCCGTGCACGCGGATCGGCAGGCCGGTGCCCGAGGGCATGTAGAGCATGTCGCCCATGCCGAGCAGCGCCTCGGCGCCCATCTGGTCGAGGATGGTGCGCGAGTCGATTTTGCTGCTCACCTGGAAGGCGATGCGCGTGGGGATGTTGGCCTTGATGAGCCCGGTGATGACGTCCACGCTGGGTCGCTGCGTCGCGAGAATCAGGTGGATGCCCGCGGCGCGCGCCTTTTGGGCCAGCCGCGCGATCAGCTCTTCGATTTTCTTGCCGATCACCATCATGAGGTCGGCCAGCTCGTCGATGACGATCACCACATGCGGCAGCCGCTCCAGCGGCTCGGGCTCTTCAGGCGTGAGGCTAAAGGGGTTGTGCAGCTTCTCGCCGCGCGCGCTGGCCTCGTCG
>JANONH010000277.1:0-1654 GCA_031420735.1 Methylibium sp. | reverse complement strand
GCCCGCAAGGCGCCCGCCCCGGCGAGCCGCCCGCGGGTGGCAAGCCAGGCTGTGCCCGCGCGCAAGACGGCCGCCGCCGGCAAGTCGAGCAGCGCGGCAAAGAAGCCCGCGCGACGCCCATGAAGTTGTCGCCGTGCGAATGAAGCTTTCGCCGCGCCCATGAAGCGCGCGCCACGCACATGAACTCCGCGCGGCGCACATGAGGCTCGCGCTGGTCGCCGTCGGCCAGCGCCTGCCGAGTTGGGCCGAAGCGGCCTGCGCCGATTACCTCGAGCGCTTGCCGCCCGATGCGCGCGTGGCGCTCAAGACGGTGAAGGCCGAGCCACGCACGCTGGGCAAGACGATCGCGGCGCTCAAAGCCGCCGAAGCCGCGCGCTTGGAGGCGGCGTGCCCGCGCGGAGCGCGCCGCGTGGTGTTCGACGAGCATGGCGAGCGCCTGGCCACCGCGGCGCTGGCCGAGCGCCTGCTGGCCTGGCAGCGCGATGGGCGCGATGTGGTGATGTTCATCGGCGGCCCCGATGGCTTGGACGACGCGCTCTTGCGCCGTGCCGACGAGAGCCTGCGCCTGTCGGACCTGACCTTGCCGCATGCGCTTGCGCGGGTGCTGCTCCTTGAAGCCCTCTACCGCGCCTGGTCGATCAACACCGGCCACCCCTACCACCGCGAATGAGCCAAAGCGACGCCCGCCCGAGGCTGCCCACAGTGAAAAACGACGTTCCCGATCCACCCAACTTCCTCTACCTCGCCTCGCAGAGCCCGCGGCGCCGCCAACTGCTGGTGCAGATCGGTGTGCGCCACGAGCTGCTGCTGGCTGGCGAGGGCGAAGACACCGAGGCGCTCGAAGCCGTGGCTGCCGACGAGGCGCCGGGCGATTACGTGCAGCGCGTGACGCTTGCCAAGCTGGCCGCCGCGCGCGCACGCCTGCTGGAACGCGGCCTGCCGTCGGCGCCCATCCTGTGCGCCGACACCACGGTGGCGCTGGCCGCACGCATCTTCGGCAAGCCCGCCGACGACGAAGACGCCGCGCACATGCTGCAGGCGCTTTCGGGCCAGACGCACCGCGTGTTCACGGCGGTGGCGGTGGTGGAGGGCCCGCATGCGGCGTTCGAGCCGCAGTTGCGCTTGCAGGTGTCGAGCGTGCGCTTTCGTGCGCTGAGTGCCGACGAGATCGTGCGCTATGTCTCGAGCGGCGAGGCCCAAGGCAAGGCCGGTGCCTACGCCATCCAGAGCCAGGCGGCCGCGTGGGTGCAGCATGTCGAGGGCAGCCATTCGGGGATCATGGGGCTGCCGCTGTTCGAGACCGCGCAGTTGCTCGGGCTGCTCGGGTGGCGTTTTTGAAGCGCTCGCCCGCCTGCGGGCCGGCCGCAGACGGCGGCGCCATCCATGGCCCAGCCATGCCCTCCAACGCCCTCTAATATCGCCACCGTGCACGACATCCTCATCAACTGGTCGCCCCAGGAAACCCGCGTGGCCGTGGTCGAGAACGGCGCGGTGCAGGAGCTGCACCTCGAGCGCACGCTCGAGCGCGGGCTGGTGGGCAATATTTACGCCGGGCGCGTGGCGCGCGTGCTGCCCGGCATGCAAAGCGCCTTCATCGACATCGGCCTGGAGCGCGCGGCTTTCCTGCACGTGGCCGACCTCCACCGCGACGACG
>JANONH010000276.1:0-3301 GCA_031420735.1 Methylibium sp. | reverse complement strand
GGATGGCCGTCGCAGTTGATGGTGAGCATGGTGTAGCTGGCGACGATTTCGCCGCTTGCCGGGTCGGCCCAGTCGTTCCACAAGCCGGCCAGCGCCCACAGATCACCATCCGCGCGCCGCAACCGCCACCACACGTTCGTGCCACTCTCCCAGTTCGGCTCGTCATAGCTCTCGGCCGGGATCAGGCAGCGCTGCCTGCGCGCCCACGGTCCCCGAAATGTCGGCTTGGCTTGCAGCTCCTCGGAGCGGGCGTTGTTCGTCATGATGCGTGCCGCCGAGCGCGCCTCTCGGGCGCCGTCACGGATCAGCGCCCACTGCCCGACGACTGCCTCAGCACCACCGTTGCCGGCTCGACGAACGAAGGGACCGCGGCCCCAAGGTCCGATGCTCGGCCGATACGGCTCGGACAGCAGCGCGACCCTGAAGCGCTCGGTAATCACGCGGGGGCCTGCAGGCCCGTACACGTTGCACATGAAAAGAGTTTAGCGGCGGCTCGTAGTGCGCTGCACAGTCCTGCGTCGCCAGACCATGAGCGCGCGTGCTCGCGCGCGCCCGCGACTCGGCAAGTTGTGGGTTAGCGGTGAACCCAAGAGAAGTGGTCGGTTTGCAGCCCGTGTCGTCCAGAGATTCGCCCCCTGCCTACCCGTGGTGGCCCGGCAGCGCACCGGGCGGGCGCGAGTCATGCAATCAGCAGCGGCTGCGGGTCGCATACAGGTGCTTTTGGAACCCGAAAAAGTCGGCGATTTCGGCCTTGGCCCGCGCGCTATTGCCGCGGCTGCTGACCCCCGGCTGAACCCGGCCTAGCGTGATGCCATGCTCGCGCAGCACGCGGCGGCCTTCCACCACGCCCCAGCTGGCGGCCTTCAGGGCGGGATCGATGTGCTCTGCGCGGGTTTCGGCTTCGTTCATGGTGGGCACTTCAGGGCGCGAACATCGCCTGCAGCGTGCGCAACGCAAGCGCCAGCTTGGGTGGGCGCAGTGCACCCAGGCGCTTGACAAGGCGTGCACGGTCCAGCGTGCGAATCTGGTCAAGCACGATCAAGCCCTGCTTGCCCTGAAACGTCAGCGGCACACGAAAACCCGCCGGTCGGGAGCCGGTGGTCATGGGCGCCACGATCACGGTTCGCAAATGCGCATTCATGTCGTCTGGGGAAATCACAACGCACGGGCGAGTCTTCTGGATTTCGCTGCCCACCGTGGGGTCAAGCTGGGCCAACCAAATCTCACCGGTCTTCATGGTTGCACCCGTCACCAGACCAGTTCCGCATCGCCCTCGTTGCCCATCTCGGGCCAGACCAGCGCATCGGCACCTTGCTGGGCCAGCTGGCGCGCGTCGGCAGCCCAGCCTTCACGCGGGTTGCGCCGAACGGCGCGGATTTCGATCACGCCATCGCGCACCTGCAGGTCGGCCGTGGCCTCGAGACCCAGCTGCGCCAAGATCGGCTTTGGGATGAGCACGCCCTGTGAGTTGCCCATCTTGCGAATCGTCACTTCCATGTCTCGACCTCACGCAGAGTAAGCACAATGTTATCACTGCAGCAGAACGCACCGGTGAAATAGGTGCCCCGCTTGTCTGCAGACTGACCCGCGTTCGACAAGTGGAGCCCCGCTGGGGGGTGCAGACTTACCCACGGCGGCGGGCGTGCGGCGTTTGGTGACGCAACGCACGACCGCCGCGGTGACCACCCAGGAACGCCCGTTGCTGCAGAAGCGCGCCGCAGCCGTCTCGGGGGAGAGTCGGCCGCTGCGGCGTCAATCGCTTTGGAGCCGATTTGAAACACAATTCAGCCGTGGCTGAGACACCCCAACGTGCGAAGGCGCCCGCCGTGCCAACCTCCTGGTACCGCCGCATGGGAGCGCAACTCGGCGCGGGCGGCAGAGGCGCGAGTTTCTCGGTGTGGGCGCCCAATGCCCGCGAGGTGTCGGTGATCGGTGAGTGGAACGGCTGGCAGCCCACGGCCGACCGACTCTCCCCAAGCCCCGATGGCAGCGGGCGCTGGCTGGGGGCGGCGGCCGCGGCGCGCCGCGGCCAAACCTACAAGTACCGCGTGGTGCAGGCCGACGGGCGCGCAGTCGACAAGTGCGACCCGTGCGCGCTGTATGGCGAACCAGCGCCGGCCACCGCGTCGCGCTTGTGGTCGCTCGAGCATGACTGGGGCGACGCCGCCTGGATGAACAGCCGAGGCGCGCGCAACGCGCTGGACGCACCGGTGTCCATTTACGAGGTGCATGCCGGGTCGTGGCGGCGCGAGGGGGGCGGCTTCCTGGGCTACCGGGAGCTTGCGCATGCGCTGGCCGACTACCTCGCTCGCATGCACTTCACCCATGTGGAGCTGATGCCGCTGACCGAGCATCCGTTCTACGGTTCCTGGGGCTACCAGACGACCGGCTATTTCTCGCCAAGTGCGCGCTACGGCAGCCCGCAGGATTTGATGTATTTGGTGGACCACCTGCACCAGGCCGGCATCGGCGTGATCTTGGACTGGGTGCCCTCGCACTTTCCGTGCGACGAACACGGCCTGCATCGCTTCGACGGCACCCATCTCTACGAGCACGCCGACCCGCGCCAGGGCTTCCACCCCGAATGGAACTCGAGCATCTTCAACTACGGGCGCCACGAGGTGAGCGAGTTTCTCGTCGGCTCGGCACTGTTCTGGCTCGACGCCTACCACCTCGACGGCCTGCGCGTGGACGGCGTGGCCTCCATGCTCTACCTCGACTACGCACGCGAGCCGGGCGAGTGGATCCCCAATCGCGACGGTGGCCACGAAAACCTCGAAGCGGTGGCTTTTTTGCGCGGGCTCAACGAGGCCGTCTACCGCGATCACCCAGACGTCATGACCATCGCCGAGGAATCCACCGCATGGCCGCAGGTGTCGCGGCCGACCTACACCGGCGGCCTGGGCTTCGGCCTGAAATGGAATATGGGCTGGATGCACGACAGCTTGGCTTACCTGCGCGAAGACCCGCTTTACCGCAAGCACCACCAGGGCAGGCTCACTTTTTCCCTGGTCTACGCCTTCAACGAAAACTTCGTGCTGCCGCTCTCGCACGACGAGGTCGTTTACGGCAAAGGCTCACTGGTGGCCAAAATGCCCGGCGATGCCTGGCAGCGCCTGGCCAATCTGCGGGCCTTGTTCGGCTATATGTGGGGCCACCCGGGCAAGAAGCTGCTGTTCATGGGCGGCGAGTTCGCTGCAACCCGCGAATGGACGCACGAAGGCCAGCTCGACTGGGGCGAGGCGGAGTTGCCCGCCCACCGCGGCGTGCAGCGACTCGTGGCCGACCTCAACCGCGTCTA